>DOKO01000154.1 GCA_003510825.1 Stenotrophomonas sp. | reverse complement strand
GTCGGATCCCCGCAGGGGCTCTGACCCCATCCCGGGCAGGCTCAGGGATGATCCAGCGGCTTCGGCGGCTCAACCCGGTTCAGGCGCTCGCGGTGCAGCAGGTACAGGCCCGAGGCCACGATGATTGCCGCGCCAGCCCAGGTATAGCCATCCGGCAGCTGGCCCCAGAAGGCCAGGTCCCAGCCGATCACCCAGACCAGGCCGCTGTACTCCAGCGGCGCGATCATCGACGCCTCGCCCAGCTGGAAGGCCCGGGTCAGGGCGATCTGCCCCAGCGCGCCGGCCAGGCCCATGCCGGCGATCAGCGGCGCATGCGCCAGCTGCAGCGGCACCCAGCCCGGCAGCGCCAGCAGGCCGGCACCGATGGCCATGATGACCAGGAACCAGACCACCATCGACTGCGAGGTGTCGGTGCGGGTCAGCAGGCTGACCGTGATGGCGGCGATGGCGTAGGCCGTGGCCGCGGCCAGCACCATCAGGCCAGGGATGGAAATGAAGCCATCCACGCCTGGGCGCAGCACCACGATCACGCCGAGCAGGCCGACGCCGATGGCCACCCAGCGCCGCGGCCCGACCCGCTCGCCCAGCAGCGGCACCGACAGCGCCGCGATCAGCAGCGGGGCCACGAAGTAGATGCTGTAGGCAGTGGACAGCGGCAGGTCGCGCAACGCGTAGACGAAGCAGCCGATCATCGCCATGCCCAGGCCGCCACGCAGCAGGTGCAGGCCCCAGCGGCGCGGGATGAGCGAGCGCGGGCCGGCACTGGCCAGCACCCATACCAGCACGAAGGGCAGCGAGGCTGCGCCACGCAGGAAGGTGACCTCCAGCGAGGGGTAGCTGGCCGACAGCTGTTTCATGCCGGCGTCCATCAGCGAGAAGCAGGCCACGGCGGCGACCATCCAGGTCACCGCGCGCGAAGGGGAGCGTTGCGCGTTCATGGCCCATTATCGCCGACCGCGTGCCCCGCCGGGCGCCGGGCACGGGTGCCGCGATAGAATGGTGGCCACTGAATTCCGCGGAGCCACGCCCATGCCTTCCTTCGACGTCGTGTCCGAAGTCGACACCCACGAACTGACCAACGCCATCGACCAGGCCAACCGCGAACTGGCCACCCGCTTCGACTTCAAGGGCGTGGAAGCCAAGTTCGAGCGCGAGGGCGATGTCATCAACCAGTCCGCACCGACCGAGTTCCAGCTCAAGCAGATGAATGACATCCTGCGCGCCCGCCTGGCCGCGCGCGGCATCGACGTGCTGAGCCTGGAGTTCGGCGACATCGAGACCAACTTGGCCCAGGCCCGGCAGAAGATCACCGTCAAGCAGGGCATCGAGCAGAAGATCGCCAAGAAGATCGCCGCTGCCCTGAAGGAAGCGAAATTGAAGGTGGAAAGCCAGATCAACGGCGACAAGCTGCGCGTGCAGGGCAAGAAGCGCGACGACCTGCAGGACGCCATCGCGGTGCTGAAGGCCGGCAAGTTCGAGCTGCCGCTGCAGTTCAACAACTTCCGCGACTGATGGATACCGCCGGGCATGGCCCGGCGCTACCGGAATGCGCCTGCTGGAGAGCTCCCTTGGTGTTCAAGGGGGCGCGCCAGCGGCGCAGGTGGGTCAACCGCGGTTGACTTGCGCGTAAAGCGTCGAGCTCATGCCGAACAGCTTGATGAAGCCCTCGGCCTCTTCCACGCCCCAGTCGGCCGACTGCGCGTAGGTGGCACCCTTGGTGTTGAGCAGGTGCGGCGACTTCACGGCCACCGCGTCGACGCGGCCACCACGGGTTTCCAGCACCACTTCACCGTTGACCTTGGCCTGCGAGGACTTCAGGAAGGCCTCGATGTCGGTCTTCAGCGGGTCGTGGTAGAAGCCTTCGTACACCAGCTCCACCCACTTGCGTGCCACGTCCGGCTTGAAGCGGTTCTGCTGCTTGGTCAGCACGGCGTCTTCCAGCGCGCGGTGCGCGGCCAGCAGCGAGACCAGGCCCGGGGCCTCGAACACGATGCGGCCCTTCAGGCCGATCACGGTGTCACCGGTGTAGACGCCACGGCCGACGCCGTACGGGGCGAACAGCTTGTTGAGCTGGGCCAGGATCTGGTCACCCGGCAGCGCCTTGCCGTTCAGTTCGACGGCTTCGCCTTCGACGAACTTCAGGGTCACGGTCAGGGCCTGTTCCGGCCACTCGCTGCGCGGTGCGCACCAGCCGCGGGCGCCTTCACCCGGGGCTTCCCAACGGTCGATCTCGCCGCCGGACATGGTCAGGCCCAGCAGGTTCTCGTTGATGGTGTAGGCCTGCTGCTTGGCGCGCACGCCGAAGCCGCGCTCTTCCAGATACTTCTGCTCGTAGGCGCGGGTCTGGGTGTGTTCCTTCTGGATCTCGCGGATCGGCGCGATGATCTGGTAGTCACCCAGGGCCTTCACGGCCAGGTCGAAGCGGACCTGGTCGTTGCCCATGCCGGTGCAGCCGTGGGCGATGATGTTGGTGCCCAGTTCGGCGGCACGCTTCAGCGCGGCATCGACGATCAGGTAACGGTCGGACACCAGCAGCGGGTACTGGCCCTGGTAGCCTTCGCCGGCCCATACGAACGGCTTGACGAAGCCTTCCCAGATGGCCGGGCCACCGTTGACGGTCTGGTGGCTGGCCACGCCCAGCTCGGCGGCGCGCTTTTCGATGAAATCGCGCTCTTCATCATCCACGCCGCCGGTATCGGCGAACACGGTGTGCACGTTGTAGCCGCGCTCCTGCAGGTAGGGCACGCAGAAGCTGGTATCCAGGCCGCCGGAGAAGGCGAGAACGACGTCTTTGTTGCTCATGGGGGGTATGTCCAGGTAGCGCCGGGCCGTGCCCGGCGGGGTTTTATTGAATCGAAAGAAAAATCAGCGCCCGGCAACCGCCGCCATGATCGCCTTCTGCACGTGCAGTCGGTTCTCGGCTTCGTTGATGGCGATGCACTGCGGCGAATCCATCACGCCGTCGGTGGCCTTGACGTTGCGGCGCAGCGGCAGGCAGTGGCTGAACACACCGTTGTTGGTCAGCGCCATCTTGCGTTCGTCGACGATGAAGTGCTTGAACTGGTCGCGGATCGGCTTTTCCGGCTCCCAGTTGCCGAAGAACGGCAGCGCGCCCCAGCTCTTGGCGTAGACCACGTCGGCACCGGCGTAGGCGCTGTCGATGTCATGGCTGATCTTCAGCGAACCGCCGCTCTCGGCGACGTTCTGCTCGGCCCAGCCCATGTAGCGCTCATCCAGGATGTAATCCGGGGTCGGGCACAGCAGGGTCACGTCCATGCCCATGCGGGTGGCGATGGTCAGCGCCGAGTTGGCCACGGCGGTGTTCAGCGGCTTGGGGTGGTAGGTCCAGGTCAGCACGTACTTCTTGCCGCGCAGGTCCTGGGTGCCGAAATGTTCCTGCAGCGCCATCACGTGGGCCAGTTCCTGGCACGGGTGGGTGATGGTCTCCATGTTGATGACCGGCACCGGCGAATACTTGGCGAAGCTGTTGAGGACGATGTCCTGGCGGTCGTAGGCCCAGTCCTGGAACTTGGGGAACGCACGCACGGCAATGATGTCGCAGTAACGGCCCAGCACCTTGGCCACTTCCGCGATGTGCTCTTCCGTGTCGCCGTCCATCACCGTGCCGAGGTTGAACTCGATCGGCCACGCATCCTTGCCCGGCTGCAGCACCACCGCGTGGGCGCCGAGCTGGAACGCGCCCAGTTCGAAGCTGGTGCGGGTGCGCATGGACGGGTTGAAGAACACCAGCGCGATCGCCTTGCCCTTGAGCTGGTCGCCGAGCTTGTTGCGCTTGAACAGCGCGGCCTGGGTCAGCAGCGCGTCAAGATCGCTGCGGCTCCAGTCCTGGGTGTTCAGGAAGTGCTTGGGGGACATCATCTTTCCTTGCGTGGCGGCGCCGGTGGTTCGACGCGGTGGAAGGGAGAACAGGGAAACAGGGTGGGACGAAAAAGTTTCAGATGAAGCTTTCGGAACGCGGAAACGAAAAAACCCAGCCGGGAGGCTGGGTTTTCATCGGACGAACAGCAGAAAGCTCCGGTTACCCAGCGAGGATGTGGGGTTCCGGTCGACGGGCACGCGACGTCATGCCAGTGGCCTGGCGGGCGGCGCTGCTGTCGTGCTGGAAGTCGGTGAGCTTCATGGTCGATTATCTTTGCATGGGGGCGGGGTCGGCGCAAGACCCCACGCGGCCGGGATGACAGGCCCGGCGCAGGTCAGGGGGTGCTGGCCGCAGCCTGCTCGGGGCCCACCCAGGGGGTGATCGAGACCCGGACCTTCAGACGGTTGCCGGGGTCTTCCGGCAGCCGCGAGCGGTACTTGGTGCCCTTGTAGACGTAGTCCACGTCATAGGCGATCGGCCGGCGGAACTCACGCCCGACCGGCACGATCTTGCAGTCGCGGGTCAGCATGGGGCCGTTGTTGGCCGGGGCCGGGGTCGGATTCTCGGCGGCCACCTCCTGGGCGGCCTCCTCGTCGCTGCGCTTGAACATCGAGCGCACCGAGTCCCAGAAGCGGCCGATCCGGCCCTTGTCTTCCACCGGCTCCTCGCCGGTCACGTTGACCGGGGCCAGGGTGCGGGTCGAGATCGGCTCGCAGTGCTCCTCGGTCCGGGTCGCGCGCAGGGTCTGGAACACCGGCTCGACGTTCAGCACCTGGGCGTAGTCGAACTTCACGTTCTCCACGATCACCACGCGGTTGCGGGGTTCGGCCTCCTGGGCCTGGACCACGACCGGCGCCGCCGACAGGCAGGCCAGGGTCAGCAACGCGGTGGATTTCATTGGCGATGGAAGAAAGGGCACGGCGATAGTGTAGGCAGTGACGACCGGCAGGGGCTGAACATTACCCGTCCGTGCAGTTCCTGCCCACCCCTGCGCGGCCCCCCTGCCCCGCCCGGCCGCCGTCGGCCATCCCCCATTGGGGCCCGACACGTTCTAAAATCACAGGCTTGTCCCCCAGCCACAGCCCCATGACCCTGCGCCTGCACAACAACCTGACTCGCCAGCTCGAACCGTTCACCCCGATCGACCCGGCCTGTCCGACCCTGTATGTGTGCGGCCCGACGGTCTACAACTACGTGCACATCGGCAACGCCCGTGGCCCGGTGGTGTTCGGGGTGCTGGCCGACCTGCTGCGGCGCCGTTACGGTGGCCTGCGCTACGCGCGCAACATCACCGACGTGGACGACAAGATCAACAACGCCGCGCGTGAGCAGGGCGTGCCGATCAGCACCATCACCGACAAGTTCGCCGCCGCCTACCGTGAAGACATGGCCGCGCTGGGCGTGGTGCCGCCGGACATCGAGCCGGAGGTGACCGCGCACATGCCGCAGATCATCACCATGATCGAGCAGCTCATCACCAACGGGCATGCCTACGCCGCCGAGGGCCACGTGCTGTTTGCGGTGGCCAGCTTCGACGGTTACGGCAAGCTGTCGCGCCGTGATCCGGAGGAAATGCTGGCCGGTGCCCGCGTCGAGGTGGCCCCGTACAAGCGCGATGCCGGCGATTTCGTGCTGTGGAAGCCGTCCAGCGACGACCTGCCCGGCTGGGAATCGCCGTGGGGCCGGGGCCGCCCGGGCTGGCACATCGAGTGCTCGGCGATGGCCGCCGCCCACCTGGGCGAGACCATCGACATCCATGCCGGTGGCGTGGACCTGCAGTTCCCGCACCACGAGAACGAGATCGCGCAGAGCGAATGCGCCCATGGCGGCAGGATCTTCGCCCGCTTCTGGATGCACAACGGCATGCTCAACTTCGGCGGCGCCAAGATGAGCAAGTCGCTGGGCAACATCGAACGCGTGCACGATCTGGTGCGCCAGCACCCGCCCGAGGCGCTGCGCCTGGCCCTGCTGTCAGCCCACTACCGGCAGCCGCTGGACTGGTCCGACGCGCTGATCGAACAGTCCGCGCGCACCCTGGACCGCCTGTACGGCACCCTGCGCGACCTGGCCGATGTGTCTGCGACCGCAGCGATCCCGGCGGCCGTCGAGGCGACCCTGGACGACGACCTGAACACCCCGCAGGCGCTGGCCGAAGTGGCCCGCATCGCCGGTGAGGCGCGCCGCGCCACCGACCCGGCCGAACGCGCGCGCCTGAAGGGCGAACTGCTCGGCGCCGGCCTGGCACTGGGCCTGCTGCAGGCCGACCCGGCGCAGTGGTTCGGCACCGCGGCCAGCGAAGGCGACGACGATGCGCGCATCCAGGCGCTGATCGACGAGCGTGCCGCCGCCAAGCAGGCCCGTGATTTCGCCCGCTCCGACGCCATCCGCGACCAGCTGGCCGCCGAGGGCATCGTGCTGGAAGACACCCCGCAGGGCGTGCGCTGGGTGCGCAAGCGCGCCTGACCCGCCCTGCCCCGTGGCCGGCGCGTCCGGCCACGCCCCCACTGTAGAGACCGTTGTGACCGACTCCCCGTTCCCGCTTGAACCCACCGCCGCCGAAGCCCAGGCCGCCATCGCCGAGGAATTCGCCTTCTTCGGCGACTGGTCCGAGCGCTACCAGTACCTGATCGACCTCGGCCGCAAGCTGCCGGCCTTCCCCGATGCATGGAAGACCGAAGAACACCGCCTGCTCGGCTGCCAGTCGATGGTCTGGATCGTGCCCGAAGGCAACGCGCAGTCGCTGCGCTTCCACGCCATCAGTGATTCGGCCATCGTCTCCGGCCTGATCTTCCTGGCCCTGCGCGTGTATTCCGGACGCTCGGCGCAGGAGATCCTGGACACCGAACCGAGCTACATCCAGGACATCGGCCTGGCCCGCCACCTGTCTCCCACCCGCAGCAACGGCGTGGCGGCGATGCTGGCCTTCATCCGCGAGACCGCGCAGGCCCAGCTGCAGCGCGAACAGCCGTGACCGCGGCCGCCACCGGAGACGAAGGCGCGCTGGCCCTGCTGGGCCGGCCGGGCTTTGCCAAGCTGCTGGCCTACCGCATCTTCGCGATGCTGTCCTACCAGGTGGTGGCCGTCACCGTCGGCTGGCACATCTACGAAGTCACCCGCAATCCGTTCTCGCTGGGCCTGGTCGGCCTGGCCGAGGTGCTGCCGTTCTTCTGCGTGGCACCGTTTGCCGGCTATCTGGTCGACCACCTGCCGCGTCGCCGGCTGGGCATGGTCGCCTGCGCGGGCCTGGTCGCCACCGCGGTGGTGCTGACCGGCGTGGCCACCGGCTGGCTGCCGTTCCAGGGCGTGTGGCCGATCTATGCCGCCATCGCGCTGACCGGCATGGTCCGCGCCTTCCTGTCGCCCATCTACAACGCGCTGTTTGCCCGCGTGCTGGAGCGCAACCAGTTCGCCCGCGGCGCCGGCCTGGGCAGCGTGGTGTTCCAGTCGGGCATGGTGGTCGGCCCGGCGCTGGGCGGCATCCTGGTCGGCTGGGGCGGCAAGGGCCTGTCCTATGGCGTGGCCACCGCCTTCGCGGTCGTGGCGATGGGCTGCCTGGCCACGCTGAAGGTGAGCGAACCGATGCACGACGGCCCGGCGGCACCGATCTTCAAGAGCATCGCCGAGGGCGCCCGCTTCGTGGTCGGCAACCGCATCATGGTCGGCGCGATGGCGCTGGACATGTTCTCGGTACTGCTGGGCGGCGTGGTGGCGATGCTGCCGGCCTTCCTGCAGGAGATCCTGCACTACGGCCCCGAGGGCCTGGGCATCCTGCGCGCGGCACCGGCGCTGGGCTCGATCGCGGTCGGCCTGTGGCTGGCCCGCCACCCGCTGCAGAAGAACGCTGGCCGCGTGCTGCTGTTCGCCGTGGCCGGTTTCGGCCTGTGCGTGGTCAGCTTCGGCCTGTCCCAGCACTTCTGGCTGTCGGCGCTGATCCTGCTGTTCTACGGGGCCTTCGACGGCGTCTCGGTGGTGGTGCGGTCGACCATCCTGCAGCTGGCCACGCCCGAGGAAATGCGCGGCCGGGTGTCGTCCATCAACGGCATCTTCATCAGCTCGTCCAACGAGCTGGGCGCATTCTATGCGGGCACGATGGCGAAACTGCTGGGCCTGGTGCCGGCGGTGGTGCTGGGCGGGTTCGCGGTGCTGAGCGTGGCCGGGATCACCGCATGGAAGAACCCGACGCTGCGGAAGTTGAACCTGCGCGACCTGCAGTGATTCTGTAGAGCCGAGCCGCGCATCATGACCGGCGGGCGCCGATCTGACGAACGCATCGCCATGCGCGCGGACCCTGCCGCCGGACACGGCCAGCGGGTTTTACCCGGTAGGCTGTCGGCCAGGACGAAGACGGGGTCAGAGCCCCTTCGGGGATCCGACCCTGAGTCGAGCATGGCGCGACCAACAAAAAACCCGGCCGAGGCCGGGTTTTTCGCATGACCAGACAACGCCCTGGAATCAGTCGCCCTGCTGCTTCTGCAGGTGCTCCCAACGCTCCTGGGCGTCGATGGTGCGCTCGGCGGTCAGGCGTGCTTCGAGGCGCTCCAGACCGATTTCCTCACCGGTGTCCACGCAGTAACCGTAGTCGCCGGCTTCCAGGCGCTTCAGGGTGCTGTCGATCTTGCCGATCAGCTTGCGGTAACGGTCGCGGGTACGCAGTTCCAGCGAGTTCTCGGTCTCGCGGGTCGCGCGCTCGGCTTCGTCGCCGATGTCACGCACTTCCTCGCGCAGGTTCTCGATGGTCTGCTTGGATTCTTCCACCAGGTCGGCGCGCCAGTTCTGCAGGCGCTGGCGGAAGTATTCCTGCTGCAGCGGGCTCATGTACTCCTCTTCCGAGCCGGGCTTGTAGCCGGTCGGCAGGATCGGGCGGCCGGTGGCCTCGTCGGTCTTGTATTCGACGACCTTGTACTTGCTGCGCGGGGCCGGCGCCGCCGAACGGGCGGTCACAGCCACGGCGACCTTGCCCACGGGGCGCGACACGGTCTTCGGAGCGGGATCAGGTTTCACGGCGGTTTTCACGGCGGTCTTGGCAGGCGATTTCGAAACGGGCACGGGATTCTTGGATTGCGGGGCGGTCGATGCTGCAGGGGTGGCGGCCGGGGCCGGCTTGGAAGCCGGTTTGGCTGCTGCCACTGCCGCGGTCTTGGCCGGGACAGACTTGGCCGGAGCTGCCTTGGCGGCGGGCTTCGGTGCGGTTTTCACTACCGGGGCCGGGGCCGGCTTGGCAGCCGGCTTGGCGACATTCTTGGTGGCTTTCTTTACAGCGGCAGGCGTGGCGGCGGGTTTAGCCGGTGCCGCCTTCTTCGCCGCCGGCTTGGCGACCGGCTTGGCCGCGGCCTTCTTGGCCACCGGCTTCGGCGCGGGCTTGGCGACGGCCTTCTTCGGTGCCGGCTTGGCGACGGCCTTCTTGGCCGGTGCCACCTTGCTGGCTGCCTTCTTCACCACCGGCGCCTTCTTGCTGGCTGCCGCGGGCTTGGCCTTGGCCGGCGCAGCGGCCTTCTTCGCCGCTGGCTTGCTGGCCTTGGCCGGCGATTTCGTTGCGGTGGCCTTCCTGGCCGCCGGTTGCGAGGATGCTGCCTTGGTGGCCGCCTTGCTGGCCGGCTTCTTGGCAACAGGCTTGGCCGCCAACTTCTTCACAACAGGCTTGGCGGTTTTCTTGGCGGCCTCGACGGCCTTCTTTGCAGTTTTTTTAGCAGCCACGAAACGCTCTTCCTTGGATTCCCCGGGGCCCGGGAAAGCGGGCCTTTATAGCCTACCCGACCCGCAGCAGCAACCTTGGGGGCCTGCTCCATTCAGTCCTGGAGCCAGCGGCCCAGAGTGTCGGTCCGACGAACATGGACCGCCCTGCGCGGTACGGAACCTGGCCGGCACCCCACGGTGCCGGTACCGGTCGCAGGCCATGGGCGACATGCGACCAACAGCCCATCCTGCACAAATGCGGCCTTCATGCCAACTGGCATAAGATGACTGGGTGATCTCGCGCCTGCTCATTGCCCTGCTGCGCTTCTACAAGCGCTTCATCAGCCCCCTGCTGGGGCCGCGCTGCCGTTTCGTGCCGAGCTGTTCTGAATACGCCATGGACGCCATCTCGATGCACGGTCCGCTGCGTGGCAGCTGGCTGGCCGCGCGCCGCCTCGGCCGCTGCCATCCGTTCCATCCCGGCGGCTTCGACCCGGTGCCCGAATCCCCCAACGCCCCCTCTTGCCGTTGCACAGGAAAACACTGACATGTCCTCCACCCTCATCACCAACGCCCGCATGGTCAACGAAGGCCGCACCTTCGACGGCGACCTGCGCATCGAGAACGGCCGCATCGCGCAGATCGGCAGTGGCCTGGCCCCGCGCGACGGCGAGCAGGTGGTGGACGCGGCTGGACGCTGGCTGCTGCCCGGCATGATCGATGACCAGGTGCACTTCCGCGAACCCGGCCTGACCCACAAGGGCGACATCGCCAGCGAATCGGCGGCCGCGGTGGCCGGTGGCCTGACCAGCTTCATGGACATGCCCAACACCAACCCGCCGACCCTGGATTCGACCATCCTGGAAGCCAAGTACGAGCTGGCACGCGGCCGCGCCTGGGCCAACTACGGCTTCTACCACGGCGCCAGCAACGACAACCTGGAAGCGATCCGCGCACTGGACCCGAAGAAGGCGCCGGGCGTGAAGGTGTTCATGGGCGCCTCCACCGGCAACATGCTGGTGGACAACCCGGAGACGCTGGACGCGATCTTCCGCGAATGCCCGACCCCGATCATCACGCACTGCGAAGACACGCCGATGATCGACGCCAACCTCAAGGCCTTCCAGGAGAAGTACGGCGACGCACTGACCCCGGACATGCACCCGGACATCCGTTCGCGCGAGGCCTGCATCAAGTCGACCCGCCTGGCGATGTCGCTGGCGCGCAAGCACGGCACCCGCCTGCACGTGCTGCACATCTCCACCGCCGACGAGCTGGCGCTGTTCGAGAAGGGTCCGCTGATCCGCGCCGACGGCAGCCGCAAGCAGATCACCGCTGAAACCTGCGTGCACTTCCTGCACTTCGCGCGCCCGGATTACGCGACAAAGGGCAACCTGATCAAGTGCAACCCGGCCATCAAGGAAGTTTCCGACCGCGAAGCGATCACCGCTGCGCTTGCCGATGACGTGCTGGACGTGCTGGCCACCGACCACGCCCCGCACACCTGGGAAGAGAAGCAGAAGCCCTACGCACAGGCGCCGTCCGGCCTGCCGCTGGTGCAGTACGCGCTGGTGGCAGCGCTGGAGCGCGTGCACGAAGGCAAGCTGACCCGCGAGCAGGTGGTGCAGAAGTTCGCCCACGCCCCGGCGCAGCTGTTCGACGTGGAAGAGCGCGGCTTCCTGCGCGAAGGCTACTTCGCCGACCTGGTGCTGGTGGAAGACGTGCCGTTCACTGTCAAGCGCGAGGACGTGCTGTCCAAGTGCGGCTGGTCGCCGTTCGAAGGCACCACCTTCCGTTCGCGCGTGGCCTCGACCTGGGTCAACGGCCAGCTGGTGTGGGACGGCAGCAACCTGGTGGGCGAACCGGCCGGCCAGCGCATGACCTACGACCGCTGATGCGTTCGGCACTGATGATCGGGGCGCTGCTGCTGGCCGCGCCCCTGTTCACCGCACCGGCAGCACAGGCGCAGGATGGCATCGGCAGCCTGATCGACAGCCGCGTGGTGTTCCCGGCCAGCGCGTCGCAGGGCTCCCTGGTGCTCGGCAAGGTACCCGCCGGCAGCCGCGTGCAGTACGCCGGCCGCCAGCTGCGGGTCAGCAGCTACGGCAGCGTGGTGTTCGGCATCGGCCGCGATGAAAAGGGGCCGCTGCAGGTCCAGGTGCAGCGCCCCGATGGTGGCAGCGAGACCGCCACCATCAACGTGACCCCGCGCGACTGGCCGACCGAGCGCGTCAACGGCGTGCCGCCGAAGACGGTCAACCCGCCGCCGGCGATTGCCGAACGGATCAAGCGCGAACAGGCGCAGGTGACCGCCGCGCGCGCCCGCGATGACGACCGCACAGACTTCACCCAGACCTTCATCTGGCCGGTGCAGGGCCGCATCAGCGGCCGCTTCGGCAATGCACGCGTGTACAACGGCCAGCCCGGCGCCGGACACTCCGGCATGGACATCGCCGTACCCACCGGCACGCCGGTGAAGGCACCGGCCGCCGGCGTGGTGACCTTTGCCGGCCCGGACCTGTACCTGACCGGCGGCACCCTGCTGATCGACCACGGTTACGGCGTCAGCTCGAACTTCCTGCACCTGTCGCGCATCGACGTGAAGGTCGGCGACCGGGTGACCCAGGGCCAGGTGATCGCCGCCGTCGGCGCCACCGGTCGTGCCACCGGCCCGCACCTGCACTGGGGCATGAACTGGTTCGACACCCGCATCGATCCGTTGCTGGTGCTGGAACGCAAATAGCGCAGGCGCATCGTCGCCGGGCGTGGCCCGGC
>DOKO01000153.1:7437-9865 GCA_003510825.1 Stenotrophomonas sp. | reverse complement strand
GACTGCTTCATGCCGCCGAACGGAGCCATCGGCTCATGCCGCAGCGTGTTCACCAGCACGCGGCCGGACTGGATCTGCCGCGCCACCGCCGTTGCCCGCGCTTCATCCGTACCGATCACCAGCGCACTCAGGCCGTACGGCGTGTCATTGGCGATCGCCAGCGCCTCGGCTTCAGTGCGGTAGCCGATCAGGCACAGCACCGGCCCGAAGATCTCCTCACGGGCAATCGTCATGTCGTTGCGCACGCCGGTGAACAGGGTGGGGCGCACGTACCAGCCGCGCGACAGGCCCTCGGGCCGACCTTCACCACCGGCCAGCAGCTGTGCGCCTTCCTCGATTCCGGTACGGATATAGCCCTGTACGCGCTGCCACTGCCGCTCGCTGACCATCGGCCCGACCGTGGTCGCGGCATCATTCGGATCACCGCTGCGCACGGCCTGTACCGCCGCGGCAAGCGCGTTCTCGAATTCCGCCCGGCGTGATTCCGGTACCAGGATGCGGGTGCCGGCGACGCAGGCCTGGCCACTGTTGATGAAGCCGGCCTGCACGGCCAGCGTCGCCGCCGTCTGTGCATCGGCATCGGCGAGGATCAGCGTGGGCGACTTGCCGCCCAGTTCCAGGGTGACACGCTTGAAGGTCTCCGCCCCCGCACGCAGGATCGCGCGACCGGTGGCGGTCGAGCCGGTGAAGGATATCTTGGCGACATCTGGCGATGCACTGAGCGCTGCGCCGACCTCCTGGCCCAGCCCGTTGACGATGTTGGCCACGCCGGCCGGAAGCTGTGCCGCGTGCAGTGCCTCCATCACCACCTGGGTCTGCAGCGCGGACATCTCGCTGGGCTTGACCACCGCCGTGCAGCCGGCGGCCAGGGCGGTGGCCAGCTTGCCGCAGATGAAGGAGGCATTGCTGTTCCAGGGGGTGACCAGGCCAGCGACGCCTACGGGCAGCAGATTCACCTGCGCCTGGCCGACGCTGCGCTGGAACGGGAAATCGGCCAGCACGCGCATCGCATCGTCGATGACCTGCACCGGGTGTTCGACCATCCAGCGCGAACGCGCCGACGGCGCACCGTACTCGGCCAGCACAGCGGCGTGCAGGGCATCCTTGCGCTCGGCCATCGCGTCGCGGAAGCGGCCGAGCATCGCCAGGCGCTCGGCCACGCTGCGGGCGGCATGGGCGGGGAGGGCGGCCTTGGCAGCGGCGATCGCACGCTCGGCGTCCACGGCGTCACCAAGGCGGACCGTGCCGATGACATCTTCGGTGGCGGGGTTGTGCAGGTCGGCCGTGTCCTGGCCGTGCGAGGCCACGAAGGTGCCGTTGATGTAGTGCTGTTCGATGCGTTGCATGAGCGGTTCCTTGCGGAGCGGGAAGGTGTGGGCAAAGTCTGGCCCGGCTCGACCGTGCAGGGAATCCGGTCTATCGTGGATGGGGTGTCCCTGTTTTCGGGACTATTGGAGGCATGCCGTGCACCGTTCCGGTCTGGTTGAACTCGATGCGGTCCTCGCCGTGGCCCGGCGCGGCAGCTTCCGTGCGGCCGCACGCGAGCTGGGCATGTCGACCTCGGCGCTGAGCCATGCGGTGGCCAGCCTGGAGGCGCGGCTGCAGGCGCGGCTGTTCCACCGCACCACGCGCAGCGTTGCCCTGACCGAGGCCGGCGCCCGTTACGTCGCGCGGATCGGCCCGGCCGTGGCCGAGATCCAGGCTGCGGCGGAGGAGCTGCATGGCGATGCGCTGCACCCCAGTGGCACGCTGCGCATCAGCGTTCCGCCGGAAAGCACGCGCATGCTGTCCGGGCTGGTGGCGGCCTTCGTGCAGCGCTACCCGCAGGTACGGCTGGAGCTGTCTGCCGAGGCGCGTCTGGTGGACATCGTTGCCGATGGTTTCGACGCAGGCGTGCGCCTGCATGAGCAGCTGCCGCAGGACATGGTGGCGCTGCCGCTGTACCGGCAGCAGCGGATGCGCGTGGTCGGCTCGCCGGCCTACCTGGCCGGGCACGGCACGCCGGCCACGCCGGATGCGCTGGGCGAGCACGGGGCGATCCGCATGCGGCTCTCGCACGGGGGCCTGTACCGCTGGGAACTGGAACACCGCGGCCAGGTACTGCAGGTCGATCCGCCGCCGCGGCTGGTGGTGGGCGAACTGCAAGCGGCGCGCGCGGCAGCGCTGGCCGGTGTTGGCCTGGCGTTCCTGTCCGAGTGGCATATCCGCGAGGACCTGGACAGCGGCGCGCTGGTGCCGGTGCTGGATGCCTGGTGCCCGCCGTTCCCGGGGCTGTACCTGTATTTCCCCGGCCACCGTCATCTGCCGCCCGCGTTGAAGGCGTTCGCCGACCTGCTGCGCGAACGCGACGCGCAGGGCCTGGCCCCCGACGCGGGGTAGACGCCAACCTTGGTTGGCGCTTTGCCCGGATCTGGTAGATGCCAACCTT
>DOKO01000153.1:0-7119 GCA_003510825.1 Stenotrophomonas sp. | reverse complement strand
TGCCAACCTTGGTTGGCACATTGGGAACGTCCACCAAGGTGGACGACTACCGGGACCTGCGGCCCCACGCGCTCGGCGCACACCCCATCACCCGCCGGAACGCGGCGCTGAACTTGCTGGGATTGGCATAGCCCGCTGCCAGCGCCACCTCGGTAACCGCGCGGCCCTGCAGCAGCTCGCTGGCGGCCCAGTGCATCCGTCGCCGGGTGAGGAACACATACGGTGATTCGCCGCTGGCAGCACGCAGGGCGCGGCCGAAGGCCGAGGCCTCCATTCCCACGGCCGTCGCCAACGCTGCAACATCCAGTGCATCGGCGCGATGCGCATCGATGTACTCCTCCAGCTGCCGCAGCCGGTGCGCCGACAACGGCGCTGAGGCCGCCGGCGGCGCAGGGGTCTGCCCTGCCAGCTGGCCCAGCCTGTGCAGCAGCACCGCGCAGACGCTGGCCTTCCACGGTGTGGAGGCCGAGGCGCTGGGTGATGCCAGCGCGCTGTGGAATCTCAACCGACAGCTCAGCTTCTGTCTTGGCACCGCCGCCATCGCGCTGCTGCTGGCACTGGCCATGCAGTGGCTGCCGGCGCGGGCCACCGGCGTGGCGCTGGGCCTGGCCGCTGTCCTTACCCTGCTGCCGATGGCGCTGTTGCGCCGCTCGCAGCCCCTGACACTTGCGCAACCGGAGAATGCCTGATGCACCGCACTGCCGAACATGAAATCCACGAACTGCACGACAGACTGCAGGCCTGGTTCCGCGCCGAGGTGGGCGCCGACGCACTCGACGATCTGATGGCGCATTTCTGCGCGGACTTCAGCATGGTCGGCATCGCCGGGCGGCGGCTGGACAGGCAGGCGGTGCAGGCCTTGTTCGTGGGTGGGCATGGGGCTCGCCCTGGCCTGCGCATCGCCATCGACGCCGTGCAGGTGATTGAAGCGCCGTCACCGCTGGCCGTGCTGCGCTATCGCGAGGGGCATGCAGTGGGTGATGGGGCGACCGCATGGCGGGAATCGCTGGCGGTGCTGCGGCAGGAGCAGGGGCGTTGGCGCTGGTTGGCGCTGCATGAGGCTCAATCGGGCTGACGGATCCGCCGGGCATGGCCCGGCGCCCGTCGAGGGTCGCGGGTCGGTAGCGCCGGGCCATGCCCGGCGGACGCTGCGAGGCCACGGCACATGTGCCATCAGTCCTGCCCCCAAAGAGCGCAGAACGCAAAGCCTGCATACACCTCACCGGGCAGGGCAGGAGTAGGCTTGGGACTTTCCTGTCGGGAGGGGTTTCCATGCGTGTGCGTGCCGTTGCTGTAGCGATCGCCCTTGGCCTGTCCAGCACCGTGCTGGCCGCCGATACCCCACCGATGACCCCGGACATCAGCGGCAAGCCCTTCGTCGCCCCCGATGTCGGCCGTGACTACGACAAGCGCGTGGTGATGGTGCCGATGCGCGATGGCACCAAGCTGTACACCGTCATCGTGGTGCCCAAGGGTGCGCACAACGCGCCGATCCTGCTGACCCGCACGCCGTACGACGCGGCCGGCCGCGCCAGCCGCACCGACTCGCCGCGCATGCGTGACATGCTGCCGCAGGGCGATGAGGTGTTCGTCGATGGCGGCTACATCCGCGTGTTCCAGGACATCCGCGGCAAGTACGGTTCCGAAGGCGATTACGTGATGACCCGGCCGTTGCGTGGGCCGCTGAACAACACCAAGGTCGATCATTCCACCGATGCGTGGGACACCATCGACTGGCTGGTCAAGCACGTGCCGGAGACCAACGGCAAGGTCGGCATGCTGGGCTCGTCGTATGAAGGCTTCACCGTGGTGATGGCCTTGACCGACCCGCATCCGGCGCTGAAGGTTGCCGCACCGGAAAGCCCGATGGTCGATGGCTGGATGGGCGATGACTGGCTCAACTACGGCGCGTTCCGCCAGGTCAACTTCAACTATTTCGCGATGCAGACCGAGAAGCGCGGCAAGGGCACGCCGCTGCCCAGCCTCGGCTACGACGACTACAGCACCTTCCTGCGTATCGGTTCGGCTGGCGACTATGCGCGCTTCACCGGCGTGGACCAGCTGACCTGGTGGAAGAAGCTGGTGCAGCACCCGTCCTACGATGCCTTCTGGCAGGGCCAGGCGCTGGATGCGGTGATGGCGAAGACGCCTCTGAAGGTGCCCACCATGTGGCTGCAGGGGCTTTGGGACCAGGAAGACATGTGGGGCGCCAACCATGCCTACCAGGCGATGGAAGGCCGCGATACCGGCAATACCCTCAATTACCTGGTGATGGGCCCGTGGCGGCACAGCCAGGTGAACTACACCGGTGACTCGCTGGGCGCGCTGAAGTTCGACGGCGATACCGCCCTGCAGTTCCGCCGCGACGTGCTCAAGCCGTTCTTCGACCAGTACCTGGTGGACGGCGCGCCCAAGGCCGACACGCCGCCGGTGCTGATCTACAACACCGGCGAAAACCATTGGGACCGTCTGCAGGGCTGGCCGCGCAGCTGCCAGAAGGACTGCACCGCGGCGAGCAAGCCGCTGTACCTGCGTGCCGGTGGCAAGCTGGCCTTCCAGGCGCCGGCTGCGGGCGAGGGTGACTTCGAGGAATACGTGTCCGACCCGGCCAAGCCGGTGCCGTTCGTACCGCGTCCGGTGCGCTTCGGCGACCGTGACATGTGGACCACCTGGCTGGTGAAGGACCAGCGCTTCGTCGATGGCCGCCCGGACGTGCTGACCTTCATCACCGAGCCGCTGAGCGAGCCGCTGCGCATCGGTGGCGCGCCGGCGGTGCACCTGCAGGCATCGACCAGCGGCACCGACAGCGACTGGGTGGTGAAGCTGATCGACGTCTACCCGGACCAGGATGCCTCGTCGCCGGAGATGGGTGGCTATGAGCTGCCGGTCTCGCTGGCGATCTTCCGCGGTCGTTACCGCGAGAGCTTCAGCGAGCCCAAGGCGCTGGTGGCCAACCAGGTGCAGCCGTATCGCTTCGACCTGCCCAACGCGAACCACGTGTTCCAGAAGGGGCACCGGGTGATGGTGCAGGTGCAGTCCAGCCTGTTCCCGCTGTACGACCGCAACCCGCAGACCTACGTGCCGAACATCTATCTGGCCAAGCCGGGGGATTACCAGAAGGCCACGCAGCGGGTCTGGCACAGCGCCGCGCAGGCCAGTTACATCGATCTGCCGGTGTATTGAGGTTGGTGGTGCATGCAGGAGCGTGTCGACCAAGGTCGACACCTACCAAAGCGGTGATCGATTGATGTGGGTAGCGCCGGGCCACGCCCGGCGGTGGTAGTGCCGGCCGCTGGCCGGCATGCCATGCAAAAGCGTGTCGACCAACGGTCGACACCCACCAGAGTGGAGGCCAACCCACCGGAGCGCAGCTCAACCCACCTTCGAGGGCCCGGTGCGCCAGCGGCTGGGTACCAGGCCGAAGCGCTTGCGGAACGCGGCAGCGAAGTTGCTGGGGTGGCGGTAGCCGGTCGCGGCCGCAGCCTGTTCGACGCTCCAGCCACGTTCGCGCAGGCCCTGCTCGGCGTGGTGCATGCGCTGTTCGTGCAGGTAATCGAACACCGAGCAGCCGTACTGCTGCACGAAATGACGGCGCAGCGAACTGGGGCTCATGCAGGCGATCTGTGCCAGTTCGACCAGGCTGTGTTCGTGGCTGGGGTCCTCGCGCAGGAAGTCGCGCACCCGTTCCAGCCGCGCATGCTGGCCGGCACGCAACGCACGGGTGCTGGCCCCGTGCAGGTCATCGGCCTGCAGGCCCACCGCCAGGATCTGCAGCGCCAGGCCCTCGCGCCACAATGCATCCAGATCACCCTGCCACGGGCTGTCGAACAACTGCGACAACGCCGGTACCAGCGTGTGCGGAATGGCCCAGTGCCGGCAGCCCACCTCCTGGCCCTGCAGCGCCTGCTGCAGCGCAGGTTGCTGCAGCAGGTCCACATCGAATTCCGCAGGAATGCGCAGGCTCACCCCACGCAGGCGCACGCTGCCCGGATGCACGCCGCGCATCTCGACCGGTTCACGGTGATGGCTGGTCATCGCGGTGCCGGCGCGCAGGCTGAAGGCCTCACGCTGCGGCACCTGCACGTCGACCTGGCCATCGAGCATCATCCGGATCGACAGGCCCGGCCGCTGCTCGGCAGTGGCCGTATAGCCCACGCGGTTGCATACATCGGTGGCGATCAGGCTGAGGCCGCCGCGCAGGGTCTGTTCGTGCATTTCGCCGCGACCCACCCATTGGTCGTCGCGCAGGTCGCGCGGGTCGGCGCGGTAGTCATAGCCGTGACGATCGCCGAAGCGACGGTAATCGGCAAAGGTGAAATATCGGGACATTGCGAAGCCGCTCAGCTGGGGAGGAGAGTGCTGGCGTCGGCTCGCGGGAACATTCTAGCGCGGGCCCGCCGCCGCAGCGACGGGCCGGTGACAATGGATTACGCGCCCAGTGCGGGGTAGTCGGTGTAGCCGTGCGCGCCACCGCCATACAGCGTGTTGGGGTCGAGCGATGCCAGTGCGGCACCGCTGTGCAGGCGTGCCACCAGATCGGGGTTGGCGATGAACGGTCGGCCGAAGGCCACCATGTCGGCGTAGCCGCTGGCCACGGCCTGTTCGGCGCGCGCGGCGTCGTAGCCGTTGTTGGCGATCCACGGGCCACGGAAGCGCGCACGCAGGCCGGCGTAGTCGAAGGCCAGGTTGTCACGGTCGCCGCCGGTGGCGCCTTCGATGACATGGATGAAGGCCAGGCCCTCGATCGCGTCCAGGCGCTCGACCGCGCGGTCGAACAGTGGCTGCGGGTTGCTGTCGTGGGCATCGTTGACCGGCGTGACCGGCGACAGGCGCACGCCGGTGCGGGCCGGGCCGATGGCTTCGGCCACCGCGCTGACCACCTCAAACAACAGGCGCGTGCGGTTCTCGATGCTGCCACCGTAGGCATCGCTGCGGTGGTTGCTGCCATCGCGCAGGAACTGGTCGATCAGGTAGCCATTGGCGGCGTGCACTTCCACGCCATCGAAGCCCGCGGCAATCGCGTTGCGCGCAGCGATGCGGTAGTCCTCGATCAGCGCCGGGATTTCCTCGATGGTCAACGCGCGCGGCGCGGACACATCCTCGAAGCCATTGGCGGTAAAGGTCTTGCCATTGGCGCGGATCGCGCTGGGTGCCACCGGCACTTCGCCTTCCGGCAGCAGGCTGGTGTGGGAGATGCGGCCGACGTGCCAGAGCTGCAGCACGATGCGGCCACCGGCGGCGTGCACCGCATCGGTAACCGGCTTCCATCCAGCCACCTGCGCGTCGCTGTAGATGCCCGGGGTGTCCAGGTAGCCTTGGCCCAGCGGGCTGATCTGCGTTGCCTCGGCAATGATCAGACCAGCGCTGGCACGCTGCTGGTAGTACGTGATTGCCAGGGGCGAGGGCACGCGGTCGGGCAGCGCACGGTTGCGCGTCAGCGGCGCCATGGCGATGCGGTTGGCCACGGCGATGTCGCCAAGGTGGGTGGGCGTGAACAGCAGGTCGGCGGCAGGGCTCATCGAAGATTCCACTGGGGGAAAGGTGTGGCTTGGAGCATAGGCGCGAATGCGTTGCAGCGATGGGAAGGTTCGTTGCAGGCAATGGGTGTCGAATGTCGCTGCAGATGGCACCTCCGTAACACGCGCGGGCGTAACGTCATCAACAGGCGGACGCGCTCCGCATCGATGACCAACACGTGGAGAACACAGATGATCGACTACCAGCTCAAGGGCAAGACCGCGATCGTGACCGGCGGTGTGTCCGGCATCGGCCTGGCCGTGGCGGAACTGCTTGCTGCATCCGGTGCCAGCCTCTCGGTGTGGGACCTGAAACAGGACGCGGTGGATGCCACCGTGCAGCGCCTGAAGGCGAAGGGCGTGCAGGCGATCGGCATCGCCCTGGACGTGACCGATGAAGCGGCGGTGGAGGCGGCGGTACAGCGCACAGTGAAGGAGCTGGGTGGCATCGACGTGGCGGTGAACAACGCCGGCATCGGCGGCCCGGCCGCAAGCAGTGGCGACTATCCGGTCGATGGCTGGAAGCGCGTGGTCGATGTGAACCTGACCAGCGTGTTCCTGTGCCAGCGTGCGCAGATCCAGGCGATGCGCGCGGCGGGCAAGGGCGGCAGCATCATCAACATGGCCTCGATCCTGGGCCAGGTGGGTTATGCCGGTTCGACCGCCTACGTGGCGGCCAAGCACGGCGTGGTGGGCCTGACCCAGACCGCCGCGTGGGAACACGCCGGCGATGGCATCCGCATCAACGCGGTCGGCCCGGGCTTCATCGCCACGCCGCTGCTGGAGAAGATGGATGCCAAGGTGCGCGCAACGCTGGAAGGGCGCCATGCGCTCAAGCGCCTGGGCACGCCGGAGGAGGTGGCGGCGCTGGTGGCCTGGCTGGCCAGTGATGATGCCTCGTTCGCGACCGGCACCTACTACGCGATCGACGGTGGCTACCTGGCGCAGTGATGCGCTGCTGAGGGGAACGGATGGATGGGGTCAGAGCCCCTGCGGGGATCCGACGCCGGGCATCGCCCGGCGTTGCCGGGTGAACCGGCCGTGGTGGCACCTTCACCGTGGTGCCACGCCCCTCGCGCGACGCTCCGGGAAACTCCCGGAGCCTGCCGATGGAACTCACCCAGGATGTATCGATCCTGCTGCGCGTGGCCGCGGCGATGCTGTTCGGCGGCGTGCTGGGCGTCGAACGCGAGATGGGCAAGCACGCCGCGGGTCTGCGCACGCACATGTTGATTGCCGGGGCGGCGGCGCTGATCGTCGGCCTCGGTGATTCGGTGGCCGAACATTTCCAGCAGGAGCGCTACCGCGACCTGCTGCAGGTCGATCCGGTACGCCTGATCGAGGCAGTGGTCGCCTGCGTTGGTTTCGTGGCCGCCGGCACCATCCTGCGCGGCAATCGCGAGGACCAGGTCAGCGGATTGACCACGGCGAGTTCGCTGGTGATGGCTGCGGCCATCGGCATCGCGGTGGGCATCGGCAAGTATGTGATCGCCATCGGGGTGAGCGTGCTGTGCGTGCTGGTGCTGGCGGTGATCCGGCGGGTGGAGAGGAAGCTCTGATCGGATCGTGAGGACAGGGGTCAGAGCCCCTGCGGGGATCCGAC
>DOKO01000152.1:954-11639 GCA_003510825.1 Stenotrophomonas sp. | reverse complement strand
GGGTTTACGGCGTCCCCTGCCACCGGACCCACCCCGCCATCCCACGGAATGCCAGCTGTTGACGTTGACGTTGACGTTGCAGCGGGTGCAGGGCCGCAGGCCCTGCAGGCAACCCTCAGCTGCGCATGCCCACGCCACGGCGCAGCAGCCACAGCGCCAGCGCCGTCAGCACCACCACGAAGCCGAGCATCAGCGCATAGGCCACCCACACCGGCACGTCGCTGCTGCCCAGCAGGCCGTAGCGGAACGCATTGACCATGTAGAAGATCGGGTTGGCGTGCGTGGCCGCCTCGGCCCAGCCCGGCAGCAGCTTCACCGAATAGAACACGCCGCCCAGGTAGGTCAGCGGGGTCAGGATGAAGGTCGGCACGATCGCCACGTCATCGAACTTCTTGGCGTACACCGCGTTGATGAAGCCGGCCAGCGAGAAGATCGTCGCGCCCAGGATCACCGTGGTCAGCGTCACCAGCGGGTGCGGAATGCGCACCGGGGTGAAGAACATGGCGATGATCAGCACGATCACGCCGACCATCAGGCCGCGCAGCACCGCACCGGCCACATAGCCCCACAGGATCACCCAGTTCGGCATCGGGCTCACGAGCAGTTCTTCCACGTGGCGGCCGAACTTGGCGCCGAAGAACGAGGAGCTGATGTTGCCGTAGCTGTTCTGGATCACGCTCATCATCACCAGGCCCGGCACGATGAACTCCATGTAGCTGTACTCGCCCATGTCACCCACGCGCGAGCCGATCAGGCGTCCGAAGATGAGGAAGTACAGGGTCATCGTGATCGCCGGCGGCACCAGGGTCTGCCCCCAGATGCGGATGATGCGCGCCACTTCGCGGCGCACGATGGTCATCAGGGCGATGCGGTTGCGCTGTGCGTCGGTGATCGGCGCAGCGGGCGTGTTCGGGGTGCCGCTCATGCGGAGGTCTCCTGGTTGCCAGTGAGGCGCACGAACAGTTCCTCCAGGCGGTTGCTCTTGGTACGCATCGAACGCACGCGGATACCGGACTCGTTCAGCGTGGCGAACACGCGGTTGAGATCCATGGCGCGCGGCATGTCGATGTCCAGCGTGTGCGCGTCCGGCGCGGTGAGGGTCGCGCCCTCGATCACCGGCAGCTGCGCGGGCAGGTCACCGTCGATGTCCAGCAGGAAGCCTTCCACATCGAGCTTGGCCAGCAGGGAACGCATCGGGCCCTGGGTGACGATCTGGCCGTGGTTGATGATGGCCAGGTTGCGGCACAGGTACTCGGCCTCTTCAAGGTAGTGGGTGGTGAGGATGATCGTGGTGCCGGCGGCATTGATCTCCTTCAGCACCCGCCACATGTCGCGGCGGATCTCGATGTCCACGCCGGCGGTCGGCTCGTCGAGGATCAGCAGGCGCGGGCGGGTCATCATCGCGCGGGCGATCATCAGGCGGCGCTTCATGCCACCGGACAGGGTGCGGCTCATCACCTGCGCCTTTTCCCACAGGTGCGCGCGCTTCAGTTCCTCTTCGGCGCGCTTCTCCGCTTCCTCGCGGGCCACGCCGTAGAAACCGGCGTAGTTGACCAGGATGTCGAAGGGCTTCTCGAACAGGTTGAAGTTGATTTCCTGCGGCACCAGGCCGATCAGGCGCATGGTGGCGCTGCGGTTGCGCACCAGGTCGCTGCCGAACACTTCCACCTGGCCCTCGCTGAGGTTGACCAGGGAGCTGATGATGCCGATCAGGGTGGACTTGCCGGCGCCGTTGGGGCCGAGCAGGGCGAAGAAATCGCCCGGGGCGACCTCCAGGGAAACCCCTTTCAGGGCCTGGGTGCCGTTGTCATAGGTCTTGCGCAGGTCGCGCACGCGCAGGGCGGGCGCCGTATCGTTCAGGGAAGCCAAGCTCGAAGCCTTCGCGCCCATGGGCTGGCGCTGGAGAGGGGCGGGGAGGGGCTATTATAGAAGACCCCGAGGGCTTGCCCCGGCTACACACTGTCCCGAAAAGTCGTGCCTGTCCAATTCCCCATCAAGCTGGTCGGCCGCCGCATGCTGGCGCCCACCGTCGGCCACTACCAGTTCGTGCGTGATGACGGCCAGCCGCTGGATTTCCAGCCCGGCCAGTTCATCCAGGTCCATTTCAGCTACGCCGATGGCACCGAAACCAAGCGCAGCTACTCGCTGGCGACCATCCATGACCACGCGCTGGGCCCGGGCGAGGCGGTGGATATCGCCGTCAGCTTCGTGCCCGGCGGCGCCGCCACGGCCCTGTTCGAGGCGCTGGACCTCGGCGGCCAGGTCAGTGCGTCCGGCCCGTACGGCCGCTTCTGCCTGAACCCTGGCGACCACAATGCCCGCTACCTGCTGATCGCCACCGGCACCGGCGTCACCCCGTACCGGTCGATGCTGCCGCTGCTGGAAACGGCCATGGCCGAGCGCGGCGTGCAGGTGGTCCTGCTGCAGGGCGCGCGCAGCCCGGGCGAGCTGCTGTACAGCGAAGATTTCTACAGCTTCGCCGAAAAGCACCCGAACTTCCGTTATGTGCCGTGCCTGTCGCGCGAACTGCCGGCCGATCCACACCCGGACGTGCACCACGGCTACGTGCAGCAGGCCCTGGCAGGCTTCACGCCGGACCCGGCCACCGACATCGCCTACCTGTGCGGCAACCCGGACATGGTCGATGCCTGCGCCGAGGCGCTGAAGGACGCCGGGCTGGGCAACCCGCAGATCCGCCGCGAGAAGTACGTCAGCAGCAAGTAAGGGCTCGCCACGGGCGCGGTAGTGCCGGCCGCTGGCCGGCACCCCACGTTCCCGATCTGCCGGCTCAGTACGGAATCCAGGCATCGCGCCAGGCCGAGCCCACGCCGGGGCGGTACGGTTCGGCGTTGATGTTGCACCACGCGCCTTCCGGGAACGGGCGGCAGGCATACAGCTTGCCGTCGCTGCCTTTCACCACGGTCTGCCCCGGCACATAGCTGCCGATGCCCGCCGGGTACACATGGTCGTAGTCGCCGCCGGGCGGATCCACCGGATCCACCGGATCAGGCACCTTGGTATCCAGCTGGAAGCGATGCCCCGGACGCAGGTACACACGGTTCTCCGTGGCCGAGGCCACCGGCGTGATCACGCCATCGCGCAGGATGCCCACGCGCGCCTGTGCAGCGCTGGCGTTGACCTTGCGCGCCAGCACCAGCGGCCACTGCGTGGGCGCGGTCTGGCCGCTGGCCAGCACCACATCCACCTGCTCCACATCGTTGCCCGCCGTATTGAACACGCGCAGCGAAACCGTGGTGCCCACCTCCAGCGCGCCGCGTGCGGTCACCGCACCGGCGTCCTGCCACTGCGGCGGCGGGGTCACGTCACCGCCCTCGAAGCGCACGTCGGCACAGGTGTAGAACGCTTCCTGCGAATCCGAACGCTGCCAGGTGTTGTAGATCACGTGCTGGCCCGTGCGCTTGGGCAGCGGACACTCCAGCTTGTACACCCCGCCTTCGGACAGCGGCACGTTGCCCAGGGTGCAGAACGCTTCGAGGTCCGACCAGCGCAGCCCGTCGCCGGCCTTCCAGCCATCGCGGGTGACATAGAACTTCCACTCGCGGGTGGCATGCGGCGCCGGTGCCAGGAACTCGAAGGTATAGCGACCGTTGGCATCGGCCCGGATCGGTGAGGTCGTCCAGTCGCTGCGGTCCAGGTCCAGGCCGCGGTACTTGCTGTTGCCGCCGCTGCACAGCTGGCCATCGGGCACGACCGCCTGATGGTTGCCATTGGCGTTGGCCTGGTTGATGCCGGCCCAGTCGTAGAACGGCTGCGCACCCCCCACGGCCTTGGCGGCGGCGCAGGCGGGGTTGGTCGGATTCTCCGGATTGCCCTGGTAACAGGCGTAGATGCGGCTCATCGGCTTGGACAGCGTGCCGTGCGCCTGCGCGCTGCCGGGCAGGAAGATGCCTGCGGACAGCGTCGCGGCGACGGCGAGCAGGAGGCGTGTTTGCATGGGGTGCGTCCCTGGACGTGTGGAAGAGCGGGCAGTCTCCACACCCGTTGCAGCCACCACCATGCAAGGATTCCTAAAAGTGCACGAGTGCGAACGCGTTAACCGTTTTCATGCGATGCGTGCCGCAGACCACGCGCGCATCCGGCCGCTTGAATTCGCGCCTGCAACAGCGGTTTCGCCAGAACGCGCTAGGATGCAGGCATTGCCTGGCACGCACGGACCGCATGTCCCTGGACCTTCCCACCATCGGTGTACTTGGCCTGCTGCTGTGCATCGGCATCGCAACGGGCTTTTCGCTGCTGCTGGTGGTGCTGCGCGGGCAGCCGGTGCTGCGCCTGTGGACGGCCAGCCTGTGGCTGCTGACCCTGGGCGTGATCCTGATGGGGCTGCGCGCGTGGCTGCCGCAGGTGCCGGCCATCCTTGGCGGCAATGCGGCGCTGGCGGCCTCGAGCGTACTGATGCTGCGCGGCATGGCCCTGCACCTGGGCCAGCCGATGCCGCTGTGGCGCGCGCTGGGCCTGGTCGCGGCCTTCATGGCCGGCATCTTCCTGTTCCTGGTGCCATGGCCCAGCCTGGAGGTGCGCCTGCACGTGTTCAGCGTGTTCGCGATCATCATCAACAGCTGGATCGCGGCGCTGCTGCTGCGCCATGCGCCGCCGGCACAGCGCATCAGCTGCCGGCTGGCGGCGGCGGTGTTCCTCGCCGAAGCGGCGGTCTACGTCCTGCGCCTGTTCCTGCCCGCCGATGCCGATGCGGGCGAAGACATCATGCGTGCGGGCTCGCCGATGTTCCTCACCTACCTGGCCGGGATAATGCTGGAGCTGGCGCGCTGCTTCGCGCTGGTCCTGCTGCTGCTCGAACGCCTGCTGGTGGACCTGCGCCGCGCCGCCCGTACCGATGGCCTCACCGGCCTGCTCAACCGCAGCGCGGTGCTGGCCGACGGGGCCGACCAGCTGCAGCAGGTGCGCCGCGTGCAGCGCCCGCTGGCCGTGCTGCTGCTGGACGTGGATCACTTCAAGGCCATCAATGACCGCTGGGGGCATCTGGCCGGCGACCAGGTGCTGCAGCATTTCACCGGCGTGCTGGAGCACTGCGCACGCGGCCACGTGCACCTGCTCAGTCGCTATGGCGGCGAGGAATTCCTGCTGCTGCTGCCCGGCGGCGCCGGCGAAGCGGAGCGTCTGGCGACGGTCATCCGTCATGCACTGCAGCAACGACCGGCGCCGCTGGGCACCGGCCCGGTGGCGGTCACCGCCAGCATCGGCCTGGCCATGGATGACGGCCATAGCGATCTGGCCGGGCTGATCGCCCGCGCCGATGCCGCGCTGTACCGGGCAAAAGCCGAAGGCCGCGACCGCCTGGTGTCCGCTGCCGAAACGGCCTGACAGCGTGCATTGGCTGAAAGGAGCTTGATCTAGTGCTTACCGGCGATATCGGAGTGCGCTGAACAGCGAAGGGCAAATGAAGATCTGCCGCATGCAGCGAACCTGCACAACATCCGTCGGGCATGTCGCAGGCAAATGTTGGACCCAGTTACGCGTCTATTCCAAGGTCATTCTCATGGACAGGTTGCTTCCCGGTACATTCGATTCTGCAGTTGATTTCGGCCTGAACCTCCTGGATGAGCAGTGTCGGGCAGAGCTGGCTGAGATTGGCTACGTCGATCCCCATACGAAATACCGGGTGGACTACATTGCCCTGATTGGAAGCAGTTTGGGGATATGGGACGAATCCAACACGGTACTTCTGGAAAGCCTGGCCGCCAGCCAATCGGAATCATTGCACTTCTTTGAGTTGGATGGGGAAAAGGCCACCCCCGATGGAGCTGTCCGGATTATTCTGAAAGAAATGGCAAGGAGGGCATAGAGAGGATCTCCGGCAGAGTGCTTCGCTCGGATTGTTGGAAGCAAGCTCCAGGTTCAATCCAGAACGTGGCATTCCGTTTCGAGGGCGGCCGGGTGTCAGCAAAGGACGCGTGTCGCAACTGCACCATCGCGCCGTGTCTGAGCTGCGCGCGACCTTGTCGGCACAGACAATCCCACCATCCGAAGGGCCGTCCCGACCCCCACCCATGAGTGCTCCCGGGTCGGCGGCTGCCGCTTGAACCGTAAGTTGCCCGCCCGATCCGGTTCGGCTGCGCCGCATTGCAGCATCTCCTGCCATCGGCGGCCCCATCGCCCTTGTCGCCGCACCCGTGTAAGTTGACGGCATGAGGGTGACCATTGGGTTGGTCACATCTGCCGCGGCGCTGCGTCGTGGTCGACAGGAACGTCCTCCAGGGGAATCAAGCACGATGCAAAAACACCATTTCCGACTGGCCAGGCGATCGGCCAGCATGCTGTTTGCCGGCGCGATGCTTGCCGGCTGCAGTGCAACCGCTCCCGGTGCCGCCGACGGCAATGAGACGCCGAGCCAGCGCTACGGGTCGATCGAGTTCCGCCCGTGCACGCTGACCACGGTCGGCGCCAGCGCCAACGTCGAAGCCCAGTGCGGCACGCTGCAGGTGCCCGAAGACCGCGCCCATCCCGAGGGCCGCAAGATCGACCTGCGCATTGCCTGGCTGGAATCGGATGACAGCGGCAACGGCCAGCCCGACCCTGTGTTCTTCCTCGCCGGTGGCCCCGGCCAGGCGGCCAGCGAAGTGGCAGTCATCGTCGATACCGCGCTGCGCCAGGTGCGCAAGCAGCGCGATGTGTTCCTGATCGACCAGCGTGGCACCGGCGGCTCCAACCCGCTCAGTTGCCTGGGCGCGGACGGCAAGCCGCTGCAGATGGACGAGGACGCGGCGCCGAGCGAGGCGCTGCTGCGCGACTACGCGCAGCAGTGCGCGGCATCGCTGCAGGGGCGCGCCGATGTGCGCTTCTACACCACCGCCGAGGCCATCGCCGATCTGGACGCGGTGCGCCAGGCGCTGGGCGCGGACAAGCTGAACCTGGTCGGCGGCTCCTACGGTACCCGCGTGGCCCAGCGTTATGCGATCGCCTACCCGCAGCACACCCGCAGCCTGGTCATCGACGGCGTCGTGCCCAACGATCTGGTGGTCGGCGGCGAGTTCGCCAACACCTTCGACAACGCCATCACCCTGCAGTCCGCGCAGTGCCGCAAGGATGCCGCGTGCAGCAAGCGCTTCCCGGTCGATACCCGCACCCAGCTGCGCAGCGTGGTCGACACCCTGCGCCGCGCACCGGTCACCGTCGATTACCGCGACCCGGGCACCAACGCGCCGCGCCAGGACGTGCTGACCCCGGACAGCGTGGTCGGCCTGGCCTTCGCCTTCTCCTACGTGCCCGAGTATTCCTCGCTGCTGCCGCTGGTGCTGGACGAAGCCGCACAGGGCCGCTACGCGCCGCTGGCTTCGCTGGCACGCGGCGCGACCCGCACCATGGATTTCCAGATCAACCGTGGCATGCAGTGGTCGGTCATCTGCAGCGAGGATGCACCGCGCTACCAGGCACCGGCCGCCAGCGACGATGATCTGTTTGGCCCGGAAGCGGCGCGTGCGTTCTTCGCCGCCTGCCCGGTGTGGCCGCACCAGCCGGCTGCGGCCACGCTCACCGCACCGCTGAAGAGCGACCTGCCGGTGCTGCTGCTGTCCGGTGAAGTGGATCCGGTGACCCCGCCGCGCTACGCCGAACAGGTGCTCAAGTGGCTGCCCAACGGCCGCGCGCTGGTCGCCCGCGGCCAGGGCCACGGCACCCTCACCGCCGGCTGCATGCCGCGCCTGCTGGGCCAGTTCATCGATGCCAACGATGCCAAGGCGCTCGACGCCAGCTGCCTGGACACGCTGAGCCACGTGCCGGCGTTCACCTCGTTCAACGGATGGACCCCATGATCGTCGCCGACAACCTGCACAAGGCCTTCGACACCCGCACCGGTCGCGTCCAGGCGGTGGCCAACGTCGGCTTCCGCGCCGCCGATGGCCAGATCACCGGACTGCTCGGCCCCAACGGCGCCGGCAAGACCTCCACCATGCGCATGCTCTACACGCTGATGACGCCCGACCAGGGCAGCATCACCGTCGATGGCATCGATGCCGCGCGCGATCCGATCGAGGTGCGCCGCCACCTGGGCGTGCTGCCCGATGCGCGCGGTGTCTACAAGCGCCTGACCGCGCGCGAGAACATCACCTACTTCGGCGAACTGCACGGCCTGTCGGCGCAGCGCATCCGCGAACGCATCGAAGTGCTGTCGCACGCGCTGGACATGGCCGACATCCTCGACCGCCAGACCGATGGCTTCTCGCAGGGCCAGCGCACCAAGACCGCCATCGCCCGCGCGCTGGTGCACGACCCGCGCAACGTCATCCTCGATGAGCCAACCAACGGCCTCGACGTGATGACCACCCGCGCCCTGCGCCGGTTCCTGCTGGGCCTGCGCGAAGAAGGCCGCTGCGTGATCCTGTCCAGCCACATCATGCAGGAGGTGGGTGCGCTGTGTGACCACATCGTCATCATCGCCAAGGGCACCGTGATGGCCGCAGGCAGTGCCGACGAACTGCGCGCGCAGGCCGGCGAAACCAACCTGGAAGATGCGTTCGTGAAACTGATCGGCAGCGAAGAGGGCCTGCACGCATGAGCATGATGTCGACCCTGATGACGGTGATGCGCAAGGAACTGCGCGACCTCTCGCGTGACCGCCGCACCCTGGCGCTGACCCTGCTGTTCGGCCCGCTGCTGTACCCGCTGCTGATCCTGGGCATGGGCAAGCTGTCGGAAAGCCGCTTCCGCACGCAGATCGAACAGCCGCTGGACATCCCCACCATCGGTGCCGAGCACGCACCGAACCTGGTCCGCTTCCTCGCCGCGCAGGGCCTGAACACCACTGCGGCGCCGCATGACCTGGCCGAGGCGATCCGCGCCCAGGACATCGACGTGGCGCTGCGCATCAGCGCCGATTTCGGCAAGGACTGGGCTGACGGCAAGCCGGCGCTGGTAGAGGTGATCCGTGACAGCACGCGGCGTGCCGCCGAGGTGCCCACGGCACGCCTGCAGGCGGCGCTGTCCACCTACAACGGGCAGGTGGGGGCGCTGCGCCTGATGGCCCGTGGCGTCGATGCGCAGGTCGCACGACCGCTCGACATGGCCACCCAGGACATGGCCAGTACCGAAGCCAAGCGCGGCATGATGCTGTCGATGCTGCTGCCGGTGCTGTTGACCCTGACCTCGTTCATCGGCGGCGCGTACCTGGTGATGGACACCACCGCCGGCGAACGTGAGCGGCAATCGCTGGAGCCGTTGCTGGCCACGCCCGGCTCGCGCAGCGCGATCGTCAGCGGCAAGATCGGCGCCGCCTGCGTGGTCGGGTTCGTGTCGCTGCTGCTGACACTGGTCGCGTTCAAGGTCAGCGCCCAGTTCGCCTCGGGCAACGTCAGCCGCCAGCTCAACATGAACATCCTCTCGATGGTGCAGATGCTGCTGGTGATGCTGCCGATGCTGCTGATCGGCACCTCGCTGCTGACCTACCTGTCGGCCGCGGCCAAGAGCATGAAGGAGGCGCAGAGCCACATGACCTGGCTGGTGCTGCTGCCGATGCTGCCGGGCTATGCGCTGATGGCCTACCCGGTGAAGAGCCAGCTGTGGCAGTACGCCGTGCCGTTCCTGTCGCAGAACCAGATGCTGCTGAAGGTGATCCGCCACGAAGTGATCACCCCGACCATCTGGGCGATCTACCTGGGTGCCAGCCTCGGCCTGGCCGCGATCCTGTGGTTTGCCGCCGTGCGCCGCTACCACCAGGAGCGCCTGGCCATCTCCGGCTGATCGCAACCGGTAGCGCCGGGCCACGCCCGGCGGATGTGCAGCGAGGCCCGGTCATGCCGGGCCTCGTTGTTTTCCGATCCGCCATGACGGGCTTCACCCCACGCCATACCGCGCTGGCGTCACCCCCATCTCGCGCTTGAACACGGCAATGAACGCACTGGGCGTGTCATAGCCCATCGACAACGCGACTTCGATGACCGTTTCCCCTGCCAGCAGACGCGGCAACGCCAGAAGCACCCGAAGGCGCTGCCGCCACTGGCCCAGCGTCATGCCTGTTTCGGCCCGCCAATGGCGGGCCAGGCTGCGGCCGGACAGCGCACTGGCAAGCGCCCAGTCTTCAACGCTGCGGTTGTCATGCGGTGCGCGCGCCAGTGCGGCGGCAATGCGCCGCAAGCGACGGTCGCGCGGTTGCGGCAGCGCAAGCGGCAGAGGCGTGCTGCTGCCAATCTCGTCGGCAATCACGCCCGCCAGCCTCAGCTGCGCGTCTCCCAGAGCGCCATGCGGCCACTGCAGGGCGCGCGGTGCAGCCGCCTGCAGCAGCACGCTGGGCTGGAATACACGCGGCGCAGCTGGCAAGGCGATGCAGGCCGCAGTACTGAAGTACAGGCTCCAACCATCGAAGACACCGATGCTGGCCAGTGCGTGCGGTAGATCAGGCGGCACCCAGGCGACGTGCCCGGCAGGCAACAGCCAGTGATGGTTACCCACTTCAATGCGCAGCAGGCCGTTGTGTGCACCCAGCAACTGTCCGCGTGCATGCCGGTGCCGCGCGGTGCGGCGTGGTCCTGTCATTGCCAGCTGCGCGCCCAGCAGCCACTGCCCGCTGCCAGTGTCGGCCAGTGCGGGTTCGATCAAGGGTGTCGGGGTTGGCTGGTCTGCCATATCAGTTGGCAGTTATACGGCAGAACAGTCATTCCGCAAGCCTGACACTGGGCGTCCATCCCCAGAGAGCACTTCCCAAGATCGGAAGAGCG
>DOKO01000152.1:460-797 GCA_003510825.1 Stenotrophomonas sp. | reverse complement strand
ATCCCCAGAGAGCACTTCCCATGAAACCGCAGGACATCCTTCCCGACCAGCAGGACGACGTGCAGGTGAACGGGCTGACCGTGCGCAAGGGCAGCGTCGGCGCCTTCCTCGCCAGCGTCCGCGACTGGCAGGATCCGACAGGCAGCGATGACACCCGTGCGGCCGCCGAGATCGATCTGCGCAGCCTGTTGCCGGCATTGCACGCGCTCGGCCTCTTCCAGGTGCTGACGGCGCGTGATCCGGCGCTGCAGCAGCTGATCGACGGCGAGCGCTGAAACAAACAAGGCCCGGATCGCTCCGGGCCTTGTAGTGGTGTCTCGCCGGGCATGGCCCGGCG
>DOKO01000152.1:0-266 GCA_003510825.1 Stenotrophomonas sp. | reverse complement strand
TGGCCCGGCGCTACCGGAGGCCTGATCAGCCGCCCGGTGCGAACACCAACGTACGGCGGGTCGTGACCGGTGCGCCCACGGGTTCGAAGCGCCAGCGCTTCACGGCGTTCAGCGCTTCGCGGTCGAAGACGCGCGACGGCGTCGCACGCAGCACGCGGGCGTTGGTCACCGAGCCGTCGGTACCGACGGTGATTTCCATCAGCACTTCGCCCGAGGTGCCCGAGCGCAGGGCCTCGGCCGGGTAGCGCGGGGCCGGGGTGCTGACC
>DOKO01000340.1 GCA_003510825.1 Stenotrophomonas sp. | reverse complement strand
TTCGGCGCGGGCCAGCTGGGCACGGGCGCTGTTGGCCTGGGCGCGGTAGCTGGCGTCTTCGATCTGGTACAGCGGCTGCCCTTCCTTCACCAGGCCGCCTTCGGTGAACAGGCGCTTGGCGACGATGCCGCTGACCTGCGGGCGCACTTCGGCGACCAGGAAGGCATTGGTGCGGCCCGGCAGTTCACGGGTCAGGCCCACGCTTTCCGACTTCAGCGTGACCACGGTCACCTGGCCGGGGCCTTGCTGGGGCTGTTCGGGTTGGCCACCGCAGGCGGCCACGGTCGCGGCGATGGCCAGCGACAGCAGGAAGGGGCGGATTCGGGTCAGGGGCATGGGGCTGGGGCTCGGGGAAGGAAAAAGATTCTCAGCTTGCCGTGATACGCAGCCGCATCCCGGTCCTGGGGCGCGGTTGTCGCAGCGGGCAGGCATCCCCGCGCACGGCGCAGGCATCAGCAGGCGCGCATACACGACGGGGAGCATGGGGGCGAAATATACATACATGCTTGTTTGTTTGTAAAGCGGTACAATTCAGCCAGGTTTCACCGGCACTGGTACCCACTCTCCGACCCATGGCGCGCAAGACCAAAGAAGACACCCAGGCAACCCGCGAAGGCATCCTTGATGCCGCCGAGGCCTGCTTCCATGAACACGGGGTGGCCCGGACCACGCTGGAGATGATCGGTGCCCGCGCCGGCTACACCCGCGGCGCGGTCTACTGGCACTTCAAGAACAAGACCGAGGTGCTGGCCGCGATCATCCAGCGGGTGCACCTGCCCTTCATGCAGGAACTGGAGCGCACCTCCAGCGACGAGCGGCAGACACCGATCCACGACCTGCGCGCGGTGATGATCTACTCGTTCATCGAACTGTCCGAGGACGAGCGCCTGCGCAAGACCATGGAAATCATGCTGCGCAGCGATGCCTCGTCGGAAAGCCGTGCGCTGGCCGAGCTGCAGCAGTCCGGCTTCCGCGATGCGCTGGACCGGATGGAGCGCGCCCTGCGCCGCGCCCAGGACCTGGGCCAGCTGCGCGACGGCGCCGACCCGAAGATCGCCGCGCGCATGCTGCACGCCACCGTGCTGGGCGTGCTGCACGGGGCGATGGTCGAACCGGAACTGATGGACCTCAAGCGCGACGGCATGCTCGCGCTGGACATGACCCTGACCGCCTACGTGAAGGAAGGCGTGTTCGTGCCGGGTTCGATTCCCGAGCCGCTGCCGTAGGGGCAGAGCCGGCGGGCACCGCCCGGCAGTAGATCCACGCCATGCGTGGATGCTGTACGCGCAAACGTAGAGGCCGCCATTCGGCGGCCTTTTCAGTTCCAGGGCTTGGGGTCCGAGCCCTCGCCGTCGCGAGGGGTCCGACCCCATGAAAAAGGCCGCCTTTCGGCGGCCTTCTTCGTTGCTGGGCTTGGGGTCGGAGCCCTCTCGCTGGCGCGAGGGATCCGACCCCGCCTGGCGTTACAGGATGTAGCGGCTCAGGTCCGGGTCCTGCACCAGTTCACCCAGGTGGGCATCGACGTAGGCGCTGTCGATGGCCAGGGTTTCACCGTCGCGGTCCGGCGCTTCGTAGCTCAACGAATCCAGCAGGCGTTCGAGCACGGTGTGCAGGCGGCGCGCACCGATGTTCTCCTGGCGCTCGTTCACCTGGAAGGCGATCTCGGCCAGGCGGTCGATGGCATCGGCGGTGAAGCTGACCTTGACGCCCTCGGTGGCCAGCAGCGCTTCGTACTGCTTGGTCAGCGCGGCCTTCGGCTCGGTCAGGATGCGCACGAAGTCGTTCTTGCTCAGCGCGCCCAGTTCCACACGGATCGGGAAGCGACCCTGCAATTCCGGGATCAGGTCGCTGGGCTTGGCCAGGTGGAACGCGCCCGAAGCAATGAACAGGATGTGGTCGGTCTTGATCGTGCCGTACTTGGTGGAGACGTTGGAGCCTTCCACCAGCGGCAGCAGGTCGCGCTGCACGCCTTCGCGGGAAACGTCGCCACCGCCCACGTTATCGCCACGCTTGGCGACTTTGTCGATCTCGTCGATGAAGACGATGCCGTGCTGTTCGCAGGCTTCGATGGCCGCGGTGCGGATGTCGTCCTCGTTGACCAGCTTGCCGGCTTCTTCTTCGATCAGCAGCGGCCGCGCGGCCTTGATGGTCAGCGTGCGCTTGTGCGCCTTGGCGCCGCCACCGAGGTTGGCGAACATCGACTTCAGCTGCTGGCCCATTTCTTCCATGCCCGGCGGGGTCATGATGTCCATGCTGACGTTGGCGGCCAGGTCGAGTTCGATCTCGCGCTCGTCCAGCTCGCCGTTGCGCAGCATCTTGCGGAACTTGATGCGGGTCTCGTTGTCCTGCGCCGACGGCTCGTTGCGGGCCACTTCCGGATCGAAGCCGATGCCACCGCTGCGGCGCGGCAGCAGCGCATCGAGGATGCGGTCTTCGGCGCGCTCTTCGGCCTGGGTACGCACGCGCACCTTGGCCTGTTCGCGATAGAGCTTGACCGCGGTATCGGCCAGGTCGCGGATGATCTGCTCGACGTCCTTGCCGACGTAGCCGACTTCGGTGAAGCGGGTCGCTTCGACCTTCACGAACGGCGCGTTGGCCAGGGTGGCCAGGCGACGCGCGATCTCGGTCTTGCCGACGCCGGTCGGGCCGATCATCAGGATGTTCTTCGGCATCACTTCATTGCGCAGCTCAGGCGCCAGCTGCATGCGGCGCCAGCGGTTGCGCAGGGCGATGGCCACCGCGCGCTTGGCGTCGTGCTGGCCGACGATGTGCCGGTCCAGTTCCTGCACGATCTCGCGCGGGGTCATGGTGGCGGAGGAAACTTCGATCTTCGACATGGATGTGCTCACGAATTCGTTGTCTACGATGCCGGAACCGAACGGCTCCGGACGGTAGCGCCGGGCCATGCCCGGCGAATCTGGAATGTCTGTGACGGGTTCCCCGTCACAACTCCTCGACCACCACGTTGCGGTTGGTGTAGATGCAGATGTCGCCGGCGATGCCGATCGCCTCGCTGGCAATCGTGCGTGCATCCAGTTCGGTGTGCGCCATCAGCGCACGTGCGGCCGACAGTGCGTAGGAACCACCGGAACCGATGGCGATGATGCCGTCCTCCGGCTCGATCACATCGCCGGTGCCGCTGATGATCAGCGAGGTTTCCTTGTCGGCCACGGCCAGCAGGGCTTCCAGCTTGCCGAGGCGGCGTTCGGTACGCCAATCCTTGGCCAGCTCGACGGCGGCGCGCTGCAGCTGGCCATGCTTTTCCAGCTTGGCCTCGAACAGCTCGAACAGGGTGAAGGCATCGGCGGCGGCACCGGCGAAGCCGGCCAGCACCTGGCCGTCGCGGCCAAGGCGGCGCACCTTGCGCGCGTTGCCCTTCATCACCGTGTGGCCGAGGGTGACCTGGCCATCACCGGCAATGGCCACGTGGTCGCCGCGGCGCACGCAGACGATGGTGGTGGCGTGGAAAACATTGGGATTCTGACTGGGGTCCATGCGGCCTCCGATAGCTGTTCACGGGACATGGGGACAGCGCCGGGAGCGATCAAGCCTGCGCGGATGGCTGCCGTTCAGCGCTTGGCCTGCGAAGGCCGCTCTGGATTGGGCTCGATGCCCCAGGCGATGTACCAGTCCTCGCCCTGGGTTTCGATGGGGTGCTGGGTGCGGCCCGAGCCGTTGCCACAGGCCAGCGCGTCGGCCGCGCAGTAGCGGTCGCAACCCCAGCAGATGCGCTCGGGGTGCCGGGGATGCAGGGGAATGGGCTTTGCCATGCTGGCGGTTTCCTCGTGGCCTGCGGCCACGATGCGCCGATGTGCCCCACCCTGCCCTGATGCAGATCAAGCGAGGGCTATTCAGCCATGCCAGGCATGGCCCGGCGCTACCCGGTCGGTTTGCGCTTGGCGCGCGGGTGCGCGGCGTCGTAGACCTTGGCCAGGTGCTGGAAATCCAGGTGGGTGTAGATCTGCGTGGTGGCAATGTCGGCGTGGCCGAGCAGTTCCTGCACGCCGCGCAGATCGCCGGAGGATTCCAGGATGTGGCTGGCGAAACTGTGCCGCAGCATGTGCGGGTGCACGTGCTTGAACAGGCCCTGGCGCTGG
>DOKO01000410.1:908-6936 GCA_003510825.1 Stenotrophomonas sp. | reverse complement strand
ACTGGCGCCTGGCCGGCGCCCGCCGGCCGGGGCATCCTCCGGCCTGCCCCTGCCCGGCATGCCGGGCCCCTGCCCGACCCGGACCCTGCCATGCCCCGCGCTGATTTCTACCTGATCGCCAAGCCCCGTTTCCTGACCGAGCCGCTGCGCCTGGTCTGCGAACTGGCGCGCAAGGCCAACGATGCCGGGCTGCCCGCCCTGGTGCTGGCCCGCGACCAGGCCCAGGCCGAAGAGCTGGACGAACTGCTCTGGTCGTTCGACGAGGATGCCTACATCCCGCACCAGATCGTCGGCGAGGACGTGGACGAGGAAGAGGCCGTGGTGCTGATTTCCATCCCCGGTGACGAGGCGCCGATGCGCCCGCTGGTGATCAACCTGCGCGACGAACCCTGGCTGGGCCAGTGCGAGCGCGTGCTGGAAGTGGTGCCGGCCGACCCGGAAGCGCGCGAACCGCTGCGCGAGCGCTGGCGCCAGTACAAGACCGCCGGCTACGACCTGAACAAGCACGACATGTGAGCGCGGCGTGGCCCCCTTGATGGGCCGCCCCGCTGCCCTGATCCTTCAACGATTACCTTCTGGTTCCCCCGCATGACCCAACTCGCCTCCAGCTACGACCCGAAGTCCTTCGAGACCGACCTCTACAAGACCTGGGAGGACGCCGGCCACTTCAAGCCGTCCGGCAAGGGCGAGCCCTACACCATCCTGCTGCCGCCGCCGAACGTGACCGGCACCCTGCACATGGGCCATGCCTTCCAGCAGACCCTGATGGATGCGCTGGTGCGCTACCACCGCATGCGCGGCTACGACACACTGTGGCAGGTCGGTACCGACCATGCCGGCATCGCCACCGAAATGGTGGTCAGCCGCAACCTGGCGCTGGAAGGCAAGGGCGAGACCCGCGATTCGCTGGGCCGCGAAGGCTTCATCGGCAAGGTGTGGGAGTGGAAGCAGCAGTCCGGTGACATCATCGAGCGGCAGATGCGCCGCCTGGGCACCTCGGCCGACTGGTCGCGCAGCACCTTCACCATGGACCCGCAGCCGTCCGAAGCGGTGATCGAGGCCTTCGTGCGCTGGCACGAGCAGGGCCTGATCTACCGCGGCCAGCGCCTGGTCAACTGGGACCCGGTGCTGAAGACCGCGATCTCGGACCTGGAAGTGGAGAGCGCCGAGGAAGACGGTTTCCTGTGGTCGATCGCCTACACGCTGGATGAAGGCCTGAGCTACGAGCACGTCGAGCGCGATGCCGACGGCGTGGAAACCCTGCGCGAAACCCGCGATTACCTGGTCGTGGCTACCACCCGCCCGGAAACCCTGCTGGGCGATACCGCGGTGATGGTGCACCCGGAAGACGAGCGCTATGCGCACCTGATCGGCAAGAGCGTGGTGCTGCCGCTGACCGGCCGTCGCGTGCCGGTGATCGCCGACGACTACGTTGACCGCGCGTTCGGTACCGGCGTGGTCAAGGTCACCCCGGCGCACGATTTCAACGATTACCAGGTGGGCGTGCGTCACAGCCTGCCGATGATCAACCTGTTCACCCCGGTAGCGGCGCTGAATGAAAACGCGCCCGAACGCTTCCAGGGCATGGACCGCTACGAAGCACGCAAGGCCGTGCTGGGCGAACTGGAAGACCTGGGCATCCTGGTCGAGACCAAGGCGCACAAGCTGCAGGTGCCGCGCGGCGACCGCACCGGCCAGGTGATCGAGCCCTACCTGACCGACCAGTGGTTCGTGAAGATGGACGAGCTGGCGCGTCGTGGCCTGGAACTCGTGGAGAACGGTTCGATCGCCTTCGTGCCGCCGAACTGGATCAACACCTACCGCCACTGGATGAACAACATCCAGGACTGGTGCATCAGCCGCCAGCTGTGGTGGGGCCACCGCATTCCGGCCTGGTTCGATGCCGCCACCGGCAGCTGCTACGTCGGCCGCAGCGAAGACGAAGTGCGCGCAAAGAACAATCTGGGCAGCGACGTGGTGCTGAGCCAGGAAAGCGACGTGCTGGAAACCTGGTTCTCCTCGCAGATCTGGCCGTTCTCCACCCTGGGCTGGCCGAACGCGCAGGCCATGGCCGAGCGTGGCTTCGACCGCTACCTGCCGTCGTCGGTGCTGGTCACCGGCTTCGACATCATCTTCTTCTGGGTGGCGCGCATGATCATGGCCACCGACAACCTGACCGGGAAGATCCCGTTCAAGGACGTCTACTTTACCGGCCTGATCCGCGACAGCGAAGGCCAGAAGATGTCCAAGTCCAAGGGCAACGTGCTCGACCCGCTGGACATCATCGACGGCATCAGCATCGACGACCTGGTCGCCAAGCGCACCAGCGGCCTGATGCAGCCCAAGGCCGCGGAGAAGATCGAGCGCCGCACCCGCAAGGACTTCCCGGACGGCATCGCCGCCCACGGTGCCGATGCGCTGCGCTTCACCATCGCCGCGCTGGCCACCCACGGCCGCGACATCAAGTTCGACATGAACCGCGCCGAGGGTTACAAGAACTTCTGCAACAAGCTGTGGAACGCCAGCCGCTTCACCCTGATGAACACCGAGGGTGCCGCGTTCAACGGCGTGCCGCAGCCGCGCACCGATGCCGAGCGCTGGATCCTGGCGCGCCTGGCCGCGGTCTCCGCCGAGGCACAGGGCCATTACGCCAACTACCGCTTCGACCTGCTGGCACAGTGCCTGTACGAGTTCGCCTGGAACGAGTTCTGCGACTGGTTCCTGGAACTGAGCAAGCCGGCACTGAACGGTGGCGACGCCGCTGCGGCTGACAGCACCCGCCACACCCTGCTGTACGTGCTGGAAGCGCTGCTGCGCCTGCTTCACCCGCTCACCCCGTTCATTACCGAACAGCTGTGGCAGCAGCTGGCCCCGCGCCTGGGCCTGGCCGAAACCACGCTGTCGCTGCGCCCGTACCCGACCGCCGACGAATTCGCCGGTGATTTCGCCCAGGCCGAGGCCGATGTCGAATGGCTGAAGGCCGTGATCAGTGCCGTGCGCCGCGTGCGCAGTGAACTGAACGTGGCCCCGTCCAAGCTGGTGCCGCTGCGCCTGCAGGCCGGCCTCGAGCTGGACCGCGTGCGCATCGAACGCTTCAGCGCCTCGCTGTCGTTCCTGCTGAAGCTGGACAGCATCCAGTGGCTGGGCGAAGGCGAAAGCGCGCCGCCGGCCGCCGCCGCGATCGTGGGCGAGCTGAAGCTGCTGGTGCCGCTGGAAGGCCTGGTGGATCTCGACGCCGAGCGCGCGCGCCTGGACAAGGAGATCAAGCGCGTGGAAAGCGAGAAGGAAAAGAGCGAGGCCAAGCTGGCCAAGTTCACTGACAAGGTGCCGCCGGCCGTGGTCGAGCAGGAGCGCGTGCGCCTGGTCGACTGGAACACCCAGCTGGCCGGCCTGCAGGAACAGCGCGCGAAGCTGTAATACCTGGGTAGCTGCCAACCTTGGTTGGCACATCGTTTCAAGAAACGCCGGGCATTGCCCGGCGTTTCCCTTTCTGCCCCATGGCATCATCGGGCGATGCCGCTTTCCCTCTTCCTGCTGGTCCTGGCCGCTGCTGCCCTGCATGCCAGCTGGAACGCGATCGTCAAACGCGGGCCGGACAAGTTTCTCGGCACCGTACTGGTGACCGGCAGCGCCGCGCTGCTGTCGGCTGCCGCCCTGCCCTTCCTGCCCATGCCCGCGGCGGGCAGCTGGCCGTGGCTGGCGGCGTCGGTGCTGCTGCAGGTGACCTATTACGGCCTGGTCGCACGCTGCTACCAGCAGGTGGACATGAGCCTGGCCTACCCGCTGATGCGCGGTTGTGCGCCGATCCTGGTCGCATTGGCCGGCAGCCTGTTCGGCCAGTCGTTGCCGCCAGCGGCGTGGCTGGGCGTGGTCCTGGTCAGCACCGGCATCCTGTGCATGGCGCTGGGCGCGCGTGGTGGTCAGCTCGGTTTGCCGCTGCTGACAGCGCTGATGATCGCCACCTACACACTCGTCGATGCACAGGGCGCGCGCCAGTCCGGCAGCGCGCTGAGCTACACGCTGTGGCTGTTCCTGCTGTCGGGCTTCCCGCTGCCGGCATGGGCGCTGTACACGCGGCGGGGTGCGGTGCTGGCCTACGCGCGCCAGCATTGGCCGCTGGGGCTGGCCGGCGGCGTCGGCACCACCGCGTCCTATGCGATGGCGCTGTGGGCGATGACCCAGGTGCCGGTGGCGATGGTGTCGGCGCTGCGCGAATCGTCGATCCTGTTCGCGCTGCTGATCTCCGTGTTCGTGCTGCGCGAGCGTGTGCCACGGGTGCGCTGGCTGGCGGCGGGCTTGATCGTGGTTGGCGTGCTGGCGCTGCGGATGGCGTAAGCAATGCGTGCCAACCAAGGTTGGCATCTATCAGGCAAGTAGCGCCGGGCCATGCCCGGCGAGCGCAGCGGCAACCGCTCAGGTATTCGCCGGCGAACTCAGCGGCGGACGCACCAGGTCGCGGTGGAAGAAATAGATTTCCTGCACCAGGAAACGCCAGCTGGTGTGGAAGCTGCGGAAGCGCGTGCTCGGCGTGGACGAGGCCAGCGCCTCGATGCCCAGCGCCTGGCTCAGGCGCAGCGCGCGCGCCATGTGCAGCGGGTCGCTGACGATGATGACCGTGTGCAGCTTGCGCTGCTCCATCAGCCGCTTGGCTTCCACCAGGTTCTGCACGGTGTTGCGTGAGGCGGTCTCGATCAGGATCGCGTCATCCGGCACGCCGTGCTTCAGCGCATAGCGCCGCGCCACCTGCGATTCGGAAAAACGCGCGCCCGCGCCACCGTAGCCACCGGTGAAGATCAGCAGCGGCGCATAACCGGCCTGGTACAGGTCCAGGCCATGGCGGATGCGTTCTTCGAACACCGGCGACGGCTTGGCATCGTAGGCCGCCGCGCCCAGCACGATGATCGCGTCGGCCTTGGCGGCCTGGTCGCGCTCACCCACCCAGACGATCCAGGCGGTCACGCCCAGCAGCCACACCAGCACCAGCACGAACAGGCGCCACAGCCAGCCCAGCAGGCCGGTGTGCGGTCGATGACGGCCGCGGCTCACGCCACCTCCCAGCGCAGCGCTGGCAGATCGACGTTGCCGCCGGACAGCACCAGGCCCACGCGCTGGCCGGCAAACCGCGCCGGCTGGGCCAGCACCGCCGCCAGCACGATGGCCGAGGACGGCTCCACCACCTGCTTCAGCACCTCCCACAGCAGGCGCATCGCCGCACGGGTGGCGTCATCGTCCACCACGATCACCTCGGCGCCCGCCGCCTGCAGCAGCTGGAAATTCGGCGCGCCGACCAGCGTGCGCAGGCCATCGCAGAAGGTGTCCGGGGTGAAACCGGTCACGCGCTGGCCGGCAGCCAGCGAACGCGCGGTGTCGTCGGCGCCGGCCGGTTCGGCCAGCACCAGGCGGGTCTGCGGGCTGGCGTGCTGCAGGGCCAGTGCAGTACCGCTGGCCAGGCCACCGCCGCCCACCGGCACCACCAGGACGTCGAACGGGCCATCGCTGTGCAGCAGTTCCAGCGCCGCCGTGCCCTGCCCGGCCATCACTGCCGGGTCGGCATAGGGATGCACCAGGGTCGCGCCAGTATCGGCCTGCACCTGCGCGCAGGAGGCCTCGCGGTCGGCGATGGTGGGCGGGCAGCGCCAGAGGGTGGCGCCATGGCGGGCAATGTTGGCCAGCTTGGCGGCCACCGCCCCTTCGGGCACCACCACATGACAGGGTATGCCGCGGGTGCGGGCGGCCAAGGCCAGCGCCGCACCGTGGTTGCCCGAGGAATGGGTGACCACACCGGCCGCGGCGCGCCCGGCGTCCAGCGACCACACCGCATTGCAGGCACCACGGAACTTGAACGCCCCGCCGCGCTGCAGATGCTCGGCCTTGAAGGCCAGCTGCGCCCCGGCCAGCGCATCCAGCGCGTGCGAGCGCAGGACCGGCGTGACATGGGCATGCGGCGCGATCCGCGCGGCGGCGGCCAGGACATCTTCGGCGCGGGGCAACAGTGAATCGCTCATGACGCAAGATTAACGTATGCCCC
>DOKO01000410.1:423-660 GCA_003510825.1 Stenotrophomonas sp. | reverse complement strand
CGCAAGATTAACGTATGCCCCGACGCTGGCGGCCACGCACCCGGCCATGCCAGCATGCAGGCCTTCATCGCCATTCATCCTGGGCCGGCACAATTAAGGGGCGATTCAATGCCCACGCCTGAAGCTGGCCCTACACCCGTCCTTGGGGGGACCCACATGAAAACGCGCCTGTTGCTTGCCGGTGGCCTGTTGCTGGCCCTCACCGGCTGTTCCACCTACGACTATGTCGGCGGTGGC
>DOKO01000410.1:0-262 GCA_003510825.1 Stenotrophomonas sp. | reverse complement strand
TACGACTATGTCGGCGGTGGCAGCGGTGGCAGTTACTACCACGGTGCCCCGTCGACGGAGTACCGCTATCCGTATGGCTACCCGTCCACCTATGGCTACCCCTACTACGGTGGGTACGGCGGCTATGGCGGCGGTTACGGCTACGGCTATTACGGCAACCCGTATTACTCGCGCCCGGTCTACCGGCCGCCGCACAACCACCGCCCGCCGCCGCCGCCGCGTCCGGGCAACGGTGGTGAGAACCGTCCGCCGCCGCCGCCGC
>DOKO01000439.1 GCA_003510825.1 Stenotrophomonas sp. | reverse complement strand
GGTTTCTTCGCCGCAGATGTAGGCGCCGGCGCCCAGGGCACCGTAGATGTCGATGTCCACGCCCGAGCCCATCACGTTCTTGCCCAGCCAGCCGTTTGCATAGGCATCGGCCAGGGCCTGCTCGAAGTTCTCGAACGGCTCGTGGTGGAACTCACCGCGCAGGTAGTTGTAGCCCACGGTCGAGCCGGTGGCGTAGCAGGCGATCGCCATGCCTTCCACGACCGAATGCGGGTTGTAACGCAGGATGTCGCGGTCCTTGCAGGTGCCCGGCTCGGATTCATCCGAGTTGCAGAGGATGTACTTCTGCATGTTGCCCTTGGGCATGAAGGACCACTTCAGGCCGGTCGGGAAGCCAGCGCCACCGCGGCCGCGCAGGCCCGAGGCCTTGACCATCTCGATGACCTGCTCCGGCGAGATCTTCTCTTCGAGGATCTTGCGCAGGGCGGCGTAGCCACCGGTCTTCAGGTAGCTTTCGTACGACCACGGGGTGTCGTAATGCAGGGTGGTGTAGACCACCTGGTGCGGCAGCGGCGCGGGGCCGACCGGACCCTTGGATTCGTGGTGATGTGCCATGCCCTTACTCCAGCCCGTCCAGCAGCTCGTCGACCTTTTCCAGGGTCAGACGCTCATGGTAATGACCGTTGATGACCATCATCGGTGCACCACCGCAGCCTGCCAGGCACTCTTCCTCGCGCTTGAGGTAGACGCGGCCGTCCGGGGTGGACTGGCCGTGCTTGATGCCCAGCTTCTTCTCGCAATGGCGCACGATGTCTTCGGCGCCATTGAGCCAGCAGCTGATGTTGGTGCAGATGGCCACGTTGTTGCGGCCCACCTTCTCGGTCTCGAACATCGAGTAGAAGCTGGCGACCTCGTAGGCCCACACCGGCGGCAGATCCAGGTACTTGGCCACGCCGGCGATCAGCTCGTCGGTCAGCCAACCCTGGTTCTGCTCCTGGGCCGCATGCAGGCCCTGCAGCACGGCGGAGCGCTTGCGGTCCGGCGGGAACTTGGACAGCCAGTGATCGATGTGAGCGCGCGTCTTGTCGCTCAACACCACCATCGGGTCGACGTCGCGCGCCGCCTCGAAATTACCTGTCGCCTTCATCGGCCGACCTCAGCGAAATGCATAACGTGAAATTGCAGAAACTGCGGCGCCGGCTTGCGCCGGCTGCCTGCAGCAGGCGTTGGCTTGGCAGACGTCATTACCGGTCAACCTCGCCGAACACCAGATCGTAGGTGCCGATCATCGCCACCACGTCGGCCAGCATGTGGCCGCGCACGATCGAATCGATCGAGGACAGGTGGGCGAAGCCCGGCGCGCGCAGGTGCACGCGGAAAGGCTTGTTGGCGCCATCGGAGACCAGGTAGCAGCCGAACTCACCCTTCGGGGCTTCCACCGCCGAATAGGTTTCGCCGGCCGGCACGCAGTAGCCTTCGCTGAACAGCTTGAAGTGATGGATCAGCGCTTCCATGTCGTCCTTCATGTCTTCGCGGCTGGGCGGCGCGACCTTGAAGTTCTTCACCATCACCGGGCCCGGGTTGGCCTTCAGCCACGCCACGCACTGCTTGATGATGCGGTTGGATTCACGCATTTCCGCCACGCGGCACAGGTAGCGGTCGTAGCAGTCGCCTTCCTTGCCCAGCGGGATGTCGAAATCGACGGCGTCGTACTTGGCGTACGGACGCTTCTTGCGCAGGTCCCAGGCAACGCCCGAGCCGCGCAGCATCACGCCGGTCATGCCCCACTGGTGGGCCAGCTCCGGGCTGACCACGCCGATGCCGACCGTACGCTGCTTCCAGATACGGTTGTCGGTCAGCAGGGTCTCGTATTCGTCGACGCGACCCGGGAACTCGTTGGTGAAGTTCTCCAGGAAGTCCAGCAGCGAGCCTTCGCGCGAAGCATTGAGCTGCTTCAGCGCCTTGCCTTTGTGCCAGCGCGACTCCTTGTACTTCGGCATGTGGTCCGGCAGGTCGCGGTAGACGCCGCCCGGACGGTAGTAGGCCGCGTGCATGCGCGCGCCGGAGACTGCTTCGTAGCAGTCCATCAGCTCTTCGCGCTCACGGAAGGCGTACAGCATGACCGCCATCGCACCCAGATCGAGGGCGTTGGAACCCAGCCACATCAGGTGGTTCAGGATGCGGGTGATTTCGTCGTACATCGTGCGGATGTACTGCGCGCGTTCCGGCGCTTCGATCCCCATCAGGGTTTCGATCGAGCGCACGTAGGCGTGCTCGTTGCACATCATCGACACGTAGTCCAGGCGATCCATGTAGCCGATCGACTGGTTGAAAGGCTTGGACTCGGCCAGCTTTTCGGTACCACGGTGCAGCAGGCCGACGTGCGGGTCGGCGCGCATGATGGTTTCGCCGTCCATTTCCAGGATCAGGCGCAGCACACCGTGAGCGGCCGGATGCTGCGGGCCGAAGTTCATGGTGTAGTTGCGGATTTCCTGCCGGCTTTCGGCGGCGTTGCTGGCGAAGGCTTCGCCGGCCTGGTGTACGTGGCTCACTTCACTGCCTCCTGCGCGCGCTCACCTTCTGCGGTCTGCAGACGGGCGTCGTCGCGGATCACGCGCGGCACGCCGACACGCGGCTCCACCGAGGTGACCGGTTCGTAGATCACGCGCTTCTTTTCTTCGTCGTAGCGGACTTCGACGTTGCCGATCAGCGGGAAGTCCTTGCGGAACGGATGGCCGACGAAACCGTAGTCGGTCAGGATCCGGCGCAGGTCCGGGTGACCTTCGAAGATCACGCCGTACAGGTCGAACGCTTCGCGCTCGAACCAGTTCAGGCCCGGCCAGATGCCGGTCAGCGAGGACACCACCGGCAGTGCTTCGTCAGGGGCGAAGCAGCGCAGGTGCAACATCAGGTTGTGCTGGTAGGAGCGCAGCTGGGCGACCACGGCGAAACGCTGGGTCGGCATGTGCTGCGGGCTCGCGCCGTCGGCACCGTTTTCCTCGGTGGGGAATTCGCCCCACGCGAAACGGCCCTGGGCCTTGCCTTCGACGCCGCGGCTGAAGCCCTGCGAGGACACGTCAGCGGTGTCCCATTCGTCGGAGCCATAACCGAGGTAATCGACGCCGCAGAGATCCACGGCCTGCTCGAAACCAAACTCGTCACGCAGCGCCAGCGCGGTGGCATGCCACACGGCGGCAGGCACCTCCAGCGTCACTTCGCCGCGGGGTTCGACCACGATGACCTTCGCACCAGCGAAACGTGCGGAGAGTCGGTCGATGAAGGATGCTTGCTCTGCCATGGGGGCTTGGCGCGCTCTTGTAGTGTGGAAGGGTCAGCGGGCGATGGTCTGTGTACGCCAGATCTTCTTCTGCAGCTGCAGGATCCCGTACACCAGCGCCTCGGCGGTCGGCGGGCAGCCCGGGACGTAGACGTCCACCGGCACCACGCGATCACAGCCGCGCACGACAGAATAGGAGTAATGGTAGTAGCCGCCGCCGTTGGCGCAGCTGCCCATCGAGATGACCCACTTCGGGTCCGGCATCTGGTCGTAGACCTTGCGCAGCGCCGGGGCCATCTTGTTGACCAGGGTACCGGCCACGATCATCACGTCGGACTGACGCGGCGACGGGCGGAACACCACGCCGTAGCGGTCAAGATCCAGGCGCGCGGCGCCGGCGTGCATCATCTCGACCGCGCAGCAGGCCAGACCGAAGGTCATCGGCCACATCGAGCCGGTGCGCGCCCAGTTCAGCAGTGCGTCGACGCTGGTGGTGACGAAGCCCTTTTCCAGCAGCGGGTTGTCGCCCTCCGGCCGCAGGATGTCATCAACCCGCCCTTCCGGGACCGGATTGTTCATGAGGCCATCGAGAGTCTGAATCACTCCCATTCCAGCGCTCCCTTCTTCCAGACGTAAATGAAACCGAGGAACAGCATGCCGACGAACAGGCCCATGGTGACGAGCGAACGGGCGCCCAGCTCCATGAAGACCTGGGTCCACGGCACGATGAAGATGATTTCCAGGTCGAAGACGATGAACTGGATCGCGATCAGGTAGTAGCGCACGTCGAACTTCATGCGCGCGTCTTCGAAGGCCTCGAAGCCGCACTCGTACGGCGAGAGCTTTTCCAGATCGGGGCGGCGGGGACCGAGGAATCGACCGATCAGCATCAGCGTGATGCCGATACCGGTCGCGACGATCAGAAACAGCAGAGACGGCAAATATTCGGCCAGCACAGCGATTCTCTCTTGCCTCTGCCGCCGCGCCTGCAGGCGCTTTGGCATGGGGGAGTGGACGGGAAACGGCTGGCGCATTGCGCGCCAGGAGAACCCGCTTTACTTACAAATGGTGCCCAAGAGGGGACTCGAACCCCTACGACCTAAGTCGCTACCACCTCAAGGTAGTGCGTCTACCAATTCCGCCACCTGGGCAAACGATCACATCAGTCAGATAACCCGATGCGCCGCATATTGTAACCGTCTTCAGTCTTTCTGGGAGCCTTCCGAAGGCTTTTCTTCACCAGAAACCGAAGATTCCGCCTGAGCCGGCACATTCGCAGCCGGAACCGGGGCGGCCGGGACCGCATCGGCCTTCGGAACGGCCGGGAGTTCACCTGCCGGAGCGGCCGGAGCGCTGGCCGCCGGGGCGGACATCAGGCCCAGGTCCTGGTCGGCCGCCGGACGGCTGCCGTGGCCGGCATACCAGGCCATGAAGAGGCTGATGCCGAAGAACACGACGGCCAGCCACTTGGTCGACTTGGACAGGAAGTTGGACGCGCCACGCGCGCCGAACACGGTGCCCGAGGCGCCAGCGCCGAAGCCCGAACCAGCCGCCGCACCCGAACCACGCTGCATCAGGATGAGCGCGATCATGGCCACGGCCACGAGCACGTAGACGACATTGAGGATCAACATCAGCATTGGGAATCCGCCCTCGGACAATACTTACAAGGATTAGTTCGCGACCGCCGCCTCCGCGATGGCCAGGAAGTCCGCGGCCACCAGGGAGGCGCCGCCGACCAGCCCACCATCGACATCCGGCTGCGCGAACAGTTCCCCGGCATTGTCGGGCTTCACGCTGCCGCCGTAAAGAATGGGCAGTGAATCAGCGATTCTAGCATCGATGCGCGCCACTTCGCCACGGATGAACGCGTGGACCTGCTGCGCCTGTTCCTTGCTGGCGGTCTTGCCGGTACCGATGGCCCAGACCGGCTCGTAGGCGACCACGGCAGTGGCGAAGCCCTCGCCCCCGACCACGGCCAGCACCGGGGCCAGCTGGCCGGCGATGACCGTCTCGGTCTGCCCGGCCTCACGCTGTTCCAGGGTCTCGCCGACGCACAGCACCGGCACCAGGCCGGCATGCAGGGCGGCGGCAAACTTGCGCGCGACCAGCTCGCTGCTTTCATTATGGTACTGGCGGCGCTCGGAGTGACCGACCAGGCCGTAGCGGGCACCGACCTCATGCAGCATGGCGGCGCAGACCTCACCGGTGTAGGCGCCCTTCTCGTTGCTGCTGACGTCCTGGGCACCGAACACCAGGCCGGTTTCGCCGAAGTCCTCGACCAGCTCCCCCAGGTAGGGCAGCGGCGGCAGGATCACCACTTCGACCCCGGCCTTGGGCAGCCCCGCAGCCACCTGGCCCAGCAGGTCAGTGGCGAATTGACGGCTGCCGTGCAGCTTCCAGTTTCCGGCGACGATCTTGCGGCGCATGAGCGGGTGGCTCCTGTATGAAGTCAGCCGCTCATGATACCCGTTACGGCAAAAACCCGTTTGCTTGTAAGCGGTTACATGGATTTTCAGCGAACGGCGCAGCCCCTCGTGGCGGGTCGGTTGGGTTGGGTGGGGTTGGGTTGGTCGCGAACGGCCCGGTTGGATTTGTTGGCCTGGCCGGGCGCGGCAGGGGCGCGGGACACGCCGTGAACCCATCCATGGGGGCTCGTAGGCGCCATCCATGGCGCCTGCGGT
>DOKO01000002.1 GCA_003510825.1 Stenotrophomonas sp. | reverse complement strand
ATGTCGATCCGGCCCGCGCACAGGCGCAGCTGCCGGGTGGGAAGACCATCGCCCACGGGTTCCTGCTGCTGTCGATGACCGTGGACGAGGATGTGGCCGCGCTGACCGGTTTTGCGGGCATTGCGCATGTACTGAACTATGGTTTGAACAAGGTGCGCTTCCTGGCGCCGGTGCCCAGTGGCACGCAGGTGCGGGTGCGCTCGCAGCTGGTTTCGCTGGAGCCTCGCGGGCCTGGCCAGTGGCTGCTGACCCAACGCAAGGCCGTGGAGTGCCTGCCCGACGGCGAGGTGGCACTGGTAGCCGAGCAGCTGGCGCTGGTGGTGCTGGCGGCCTGACCGCGCGCCGCCTCGCTGCACGCAGGCGGCGGTTCTCTCTACACTGGAGCGATGTTGACGCCTTCCATCGTCCTGTTCGCCTGTATTGCGTGGACCGTTCTGCTGTTTGGCGTGGCCCTGTGGGGCGAGCGCCAGGGGTACCGGCTCGCCCGCGTGTGGCCGGCCATCTATGCGCTGTCACTGGCCGTGCACTGCACCGCCTGGACCTACTACGGTGCGGCGTCGCAGGGCGTGCAATGGGGCTTCCCGATTCCGCCGACGCTGGTGGGCATGGCGCTGATCTTTGCCTTCGGCCTGCCCTTCCTGGCCCGCCTCGGTCGCCTGGCCAAGCAGCACAACAGCGCCACCATCGCCGATCTGGTGGTGGCACGGCTGCGCGCCGACCAGGGCCTGGGCGTGACCATCACCGTGGTCGCACTGTTCGGCATCATTCCGTACATCGCGCTGCAGCTGAAGGCGGTCAGCCAGGGCCTGGGCGCACTGCTGGGTGACCGCTTCACGCCGGCCGGCTGGCAGCTGGACATGTCGTTCTGGTTCGCGCTGACGATGGCCGCGTTCACCCTGCTGTTCGGTGCACGCAAGGCCTCGGCCACCGAGCACAACCGCGGCATCGTGGTGGCACTCGGCCTGGAGTCGGTGTTGAAGCTGGTCGCCCTGCTGGCCATCGGGCTGTACGCGGGGCTGTCGGTGCAGCACGCCGGTGGCCCGCTGCTGGAGAAGATGGCCACGTTGCCGCCGCCGGCGGTGGTGCCTGATTACCTGACCATGGTCGCGCTGGGTGCGATCTCCGCCTTCACCCTGCCCCACCAGTTCCACGTAGGCGTGGTCGAGCTGCGCCAGCCGTCGGACCTGAAGACAGCGCGCTGGTTGTTCCCGATGTACCTGCTGCTGATCGGCCTGCCGTCGGTGCCGATGGCGCTGTATGGCGCCTCGCAGCTGCCGGCCTCGGTATCGCCGGACCTGTACGTGCTTGCCCTGCCACTGGCGGGCGGCCACCACCTGCTGGCCCTGGTGGCCTACCTGGGCAGCCTGAGCGCGGCCACCGGCATGATGATCCTGTCCGGCCTGACGCTGTCGATCATGCTGGGCAACCACGGCGTGGGCGCTCGCCTGCTGGGCGGCATCGATGGCGGGCTGGCCGCAGGCGATCTGCGCCCGCGCGTGCTGGCGTTCCGTCGCGCCGGCATTCTTGCGGTGTTCCTGATGGCCTGGCTGTACAGCCGGGCGATGAGCGATACCGAGGCGCTCAGTGACTTCGGCCTGATGTCGTTCACCGCGCTCTCGCAGCTGGCACCGGCGGTGCTGCTGGCGGTGTACCGGCCGCGTACGCCGTCGCCGGCGATCATCGCCGGCATCGTGGTCGGCTCGCTGGTGTGGCTGTGGCTGGTGCTGCTGCCGATGATCGTGCCTGCCGTGCCACAGGGGGCGAGCACCGACGGCGTGCACTGGCTGGCGCTACTGTCGATGCGGCTGCAGCCGGGGCACATTGCCATCAGCATGGGCGCCAGCCTGGCCGCCAACCTGCTGGCGGTGGTGCTGGTGGCACGCGCGGTGCGCCCGTCGCTGCCACGGCAGCGCGATGCGGTGGCCGCGGTATCGCTGCGCAAGACCGCGGTGCGCTTCCTTGGCCCGGAGCGGGCCCGGCAGCTGATGGATGGCCACGCCGGGCAGGTGCTGGATGACGAGCGGGTCACCGCCATCGAGCGCGAACTGACCGCCGTGGTCGGTGCCGGCATGGCACGCCTGCTGGTGGAGGCGGCGCGCGATGGCGGTGCAGCTCCCCTGGATGCAGTCACCCGCGCGGTGGGCGAAGCCACCCAGGTGCTGCGTTTCAACCAGCGCCTGCTGGAAGCCGCGCTGGAAAACATGAGCCAGGGCATCAGCGTGGTCGATGCGCAGCTGCAGCTGGTGGCCTGGAACAGCCGCTATGCGGCGCTGTTCAAGTTCCCCCGGAACTGCTGCAGGTCGGCCAGCCGGTGGCCAACCTCACCGCGTGGGCGCTGGGCCAGCTGCGCATCGGCCATGTTCCCGGCGACAGCCCGGAGAAGGCCCTGCACCGTCGCGTGGTGCACATGCGCCGCGGCACACCGCACCTGTCCGAACGGATCTTCCCGGACAACACCATCGTCGAAATCCGCGGCAACCCGATGCCCGGTGGCGGCTACGTGGCCACGTTCACCGATGTCACCGCGTTCCGCCGCGCCGAAGATGCGCTGAAGCGCAGCAATGAAACCCTCGAGCGCCGCGTGCAGGACCGCACCGCACGCCTGGAGCAGGCGGTGCACGAGGCCGAGCGGGCCAATGTGGCCAAGACCCGTTTCCTCACGGCGGTCGGCCACGACCTGATCCAGCCGCTGCATGCGGCGCAGCTGCTGACCGATGCGATGTCACAGCACATCGAATCGGAATTCCTGGACAGCTTCCTGCGGCAGATCCGTGGCGCGCTGGATTCCACCGATGACCTGCTGTCGGGCCTGCTGGACATCTCGCGGCTGGAGGCCGGTGGCCTGGTGGCCGATCCGCGTCCGTTCGCGCTGTCCAGCGTGCTCGATCCGCTGGCGCAGGAGTTTGCGGTGCTGGCCGCCGCGCGTGGACTGCACTTCGGCTATGTCGGCACCCGCGTCTGGGTACACAGCGATCCGCTGTTGCTGCGCCGCGTGCTGCAGAATTTCCTCGCCAATGCCATCCGCTACACGCGCAGCGGCGGCGTGCTGCTGGGCGTGCGCCGCCATGGCGACCGGCTGTTGATCGGCGTACATGACAGTGGCCCCGGCATCGCCCCGGAGCAGCAGGCCGTGGTGTTCGAGGAGTTCCACCGGGTCGACCGCAGCAATGGGCAGGGCCTGGGGCTGGGCCTGACCATCGCCCACCGCATTGCCGCGCTGCTGCATGCGCCACTGCAGCTGCGCAGCGTGCCCGGCCGCGGGTCGGCCTTTTCGATCAGCGTTTCGCGTGCAACGCCGCCGGAGGTGCCGCGCACCGGGCCGGTGAGCGGCGGCAGCAGCACCATCAAGGGCCTGCGCGTGCTGGTGGTCGACAACGATGCCGAGGCGCTGGAGGCCATGCGGCAGATGCTGCTGGCCTGGGGCTGTGATGTCGTAGCGGTGGCCGATGCCGCTGCGGCGGAGACTTCGGCCGGGGACGCGGGGCTGTGGCTGTTCGACTACCACCTCGATGACGGCGACACCGGCGTGGCGCTCTGGCAGCGACTGGTCGCGACCCATGGGCCGCGGCCGACGGTGGTCCTCAGCGCCGATACCGGCAGCGACACCCGCGAGGCGGTTCGCGGCGCCGGGCTTTCGCTGTTGAACAAGCCGTTCAAGCCGCTGGCGCTGCGCTGGGCGATCAACCACCTGCTGGCGGCGCCGAACACCCTGCCCGCCTGATCGATCAGGCGTCCTGCGCGTCTTCGATGTGCCGCGACGGGTCGCTCAGCCCCATTTCGTGCAGCACACGAATGGCCTGGGCACGGTTGCGCACGCCCAGCCGCTCCATGATGCGGGTCATGTGCGCCTTGACCGTGCGCAGCTGCACGCCAAGGCGGTCGGCGATCTGCTTGTTGAGCAGGCCCTCGGCCACCAGCCCCAGCACCTTGTACTGGTGCGCGGACAGGCTGGCCAGGCGCGCGGCCAGGTCGGCATCCTTGCTGAAAGGCGCCACGCGTGCGACCGGCTCACGCAGGATCGCGGGAATCCAGCGCTCCCCCTCCAGCACCGACTGGAGGGCCAGTTGCAGTTCGCTCAGCCCTGAGCTCTTGGGCAGGTAGCCGGCGGCGCCCAGGTCGATCGCGCGGCGGATGACCTGCGGTTCCTCGTTGGCCGAGACGATGATGATGGCCAGCCCCGGCTGCAGGGCGCGGATCGTGGCCAGCCCGGCCAGGCCGTGGTTGCCCGGCATGTGCAGGTCCAGCAGCATCAGGTCGATCGACTGGCGTTCCAGGGTCTCCAGCACGCTGTCCAGCGAATCGGCTTCGCTGATCTGCAGATCGGTGACGGCCTCTTCGGCCGCGCGGTGCAGCGCAGCGCGGAACAGCGGGTGGTCGTCGGCGATAAGCAGGGTTGGCATGTTCAAGCGAGATTAGCAAAACATCCGCGGTCGGGCACGGGTACTTAGGTACGCTGGTGCGCGTCTACCGGGTTGCTAACGTGGTTGCATGAAAAACGGCCGCTGATGCGCCACCCACAAGGACCGTCCATGTCATCGACCCCCGCCGCACACCCGTCCGCCGTCGAGGCGCACGCCTATCCGCTGCTGATCAAGCAGCTGCTGCTCACGCCACTGGCAGTGAACCCCGGGCAGGAAATCGTCTACGGCGACAACGTGCGCTTCGACTACCGCACCCTGCAGGCGCGCATCGGCCAGCTGGCCGGGCTGCTTACCTCGCTGGGGGTGAAGCCCGGCGACACCGTGGCGGTGATGGACTGGGACAGCAACCGCTACCTGGAGAGCTACTTCGCGGTGCCGATGATCGGTGCCGTGCTGATGATGGTGAACATCCGCCTGGCGCCGGAGCAGATTGCCTACACGCTCAACCACAGCGGCGCGCGGGTGATCCTCGCCAACCGCGAGTTCCTGCCGATGCTGGCCGCCATCGAGGAGCACCTGCCCGACCTGCGCACGCGCATCCTGCTGGACGATGCCGACGGCGAGCTGCCCGCCGGTTTCGTGACCGAGTACGAGGCAGGGCTGCGCGCGGCCACGCCGGTCGCTGCATTCCCCGATTTCGACGAGAACACCCGTGCGACCGTGTTCTACACCACCGGCACCACTGGCCTGCCGAAAGGCGTGTATTTCAGCCACCGGCAGCTGGTGCTGCATTCGTTGGCGGCGATGGCGGCGCTGGGCAGCGCGGCCAGCCAGGGCCGAATGCACCGTGGCGACGTGTACATGCCGATCACCCCGATGTTCCATGTGCATGCCTGGGGCGTGCCCTACGTGGCGACGCTGATGGGCATCAAACAGGTTTATCCGGGCCGCTACCTGCCCGGCAACCTGCTGGCCCTGATCGACCGCGAGAAGGTGACGTTCTCGCACTGCGTGCCAACCATCCTGCACATGCTGCTGGAACACCCCAGCGCGGCGCAGATCGACCTGAGCCAGTGGAAGGTGATCATCGGCGGCGCTGCCTTGCCGCGGGCGCTGGCGCAGCGTGCGCTGGCGCTGGGCATCGACATCTTCGGGGGGTATGGCATGTCCGAAACCTGCCCGCTGTTGACGCTGGCGCAGATCGACGTGGACGCACTGGACGATGCGGACGAGGAACTCTCGCTGCGGACCAAGGCGGGCATTCCGGTGCCGCTGGTGGACCTGCGCATCGTCGATCCAGAGATGCAGGACGTGGCCCACGACGGTGTCGCCACCGGTGAAGTGGTGGTGCGCGCGCCCTGGCTGACCCAGGGCTATCTGCACAACCCCGATGCATCGGACGCGCTGTGGGCCGGTGGTTACCTGCACACCGGGGATATCGGCAACATCGATGCGGGCGGCTACCTGCGGGTGACCGACCGCATCAAGGATGTGATCAAGACCGGCGGCGAGTGGATCTCCTCGCTGGCGCTGGAGGACATCATCGCCCTGCACCCGGCGGTGAACGAGGTGGCGGTGATCGGTATCGCCGACACGAAATGGGGCGAGCGCCCCCTGCCCCTGGTGGTGCGGCATGCGGGACGCGAGGTGAGCGAGGCCGAGATCATCGAGCTGATCGCCGCGCGCAGCCGTGCCGGTGATCTTTCGCGCTATGCGATTCCCGAGCGGGTGGCGTTCGTGGAGTCACTGGAACGGACCAGCGTGGGCAAGATCAACAAGAAGAAGCTGCGCGGGCTGCATGACCCGGGCAGCGTCTGATGCGATGGTAGATGCCAACCTTGGTTGGCATGGATGCCGGGACGCACGATGAGGCGATGTGCCAACCAAGGTTGGCACCTACCAACGCGTAGAGGACCCAACGTCGGCTGCGCCGCCGTGGAACTGAAACGCGTACTCGTTCTTCCAGGTATCGCCACCTTCAATGAAGGACAGCAGGATGTCCTGCATTTCATCGACGCTGGAGGGCGGGTCGATGATCACCGCCTGGACACCCTCCGCGTGGTTCTCGTACATCGCAGACAGCCCGTGCTGGGGATCGAGGCTGCCGCCCACTTCCATCGAGACGCCGGGCTCAACGACAACGACCACCTGATGGAAGCCATGGACCCAGTCAACACTCTGCAGGGCGTCACGGATCGTCTGTGGAGTTGCCTCATTGGCGGCCAGGTGATGGGCATCGCCGAAATCTGAGATGACGTGAACCCTTGGGGTGAACGCCAGGTTGGCATCGGCAGCGCCGCCCTCCTCGCCCTCCTCCTGCACCGGAAACGGCCAGATGAGCTTGAGCACCGCAGAGAACAGGGATCCAGCCATTGCGCGTCCTTTCGTCCGGTCCGGAGGAATGATCGTACCTCAGCGACACGGCACCTTGGTCGCGCGGAGGGCCGATGTGCCTGCAGGGGTATTTGACTGGTAGGTGTCGACCTTGGTCGACACGGAACGTTGGCCGCCCGGTGAGGCGATTTGCCAACCAAGGTTGGCACCTGCCATGAATCCTGCTCATGCCTGCTGCAACAACTTTCCGCTGCTGCGAGGCGGTCGGGGTCGATAGAGTTTCCCGGGCTGGGATGCTCCCGACCACCGAAGGATTGGATACATGCGCCCCCACCCGTCTGCCCCACTTCGACGGCCCCTGACTGCGAGCCTGGCGCTCGGCATTGTCATCCTCGCCGACGCCGGCCATGCGCACGCGGCCGATCCACCCATAGCTGGGACCCGCGCCACCGATCTGCAGACCGTCAAGGTCACCGGCCCCTCGCAGACCGAGCTACGCCGTGAAGACCCGACCCTGCGCATCAGCATCGGCCGCGAGGACATCCTGCGCCACCATGACGATCGGCTCGGCAGCGTCCTGCGCCGGCTTCCCGGGGTCACCGTCACCGCCGAGGGTGACCGCATGCGCGGGCTCGGCGGCGATCATGTGCAGATCCTGATCGATGGCGACCCGGCACCGGCCGGGTTCTCCATCGATTCCATCGCGCCGGATCTGGTCGAGCGCATCGAGATCCTGCCCACGGCGGTTGCCGCGTACAGCACGCGGTCGATTGCCGGGACCATCAACATCGTCCTGCGCCGCAATGAAGGCGCACGCCAGCGCACGCTCAAGCTCAATGTAGGGCAGTCGGGGGCTGGCATCACGCCCGCCGCCACCCTGCTGCTGTCGGGGAAGCGGCAGGCGATGGCCTGGTCGGTGAGTGCCACGGCGTCGGCCCCGAAGGAACGCCTCGACGCGGTCATCGAGGACCAGGCCAGCGACGCGCAGGGTGGCATCCTCTACCGGCGACGCACCGGCGAGCGCTACACCGGTCAGACCAGCACCTTCAACGTTGCACCGAAGCTGATCTGGGCCCTGGGCGACCGCGATGAAGTCAGCTGGAACAACCTGCTGCAGTACAGGAAGGAAGCCTGGACCCGTGATCGCAACGAGGTAGTGCTTGACGGCGGCCCCAGTGACTATCCGCGCAACCGCTGGATCAACGACTCACGCACATGGACGACCAAGAGCGATGGGCAGTGGAAGCGCCAGATCCGTGAGCGTGACACGCTGGACGTCAGATTCGGCGCGATGCTCTTCAGCCGCGACGTGGATTTCGCCTTCCACGGCTACGCGCCCAACGGCAACTTCGCCCTGGACCGCAGCGTGCGCACACGTGCGACCCATACCGCCTACTCCAGCACCGGCAAGTACGTCAGCGGGTTCAGTGATCGGCATGAACTGGCCTTCGGTTGGGATGGCGCCTACACCGACCGCAACGAACGCCGCGTGCAGCGCGACCGTGCGGGCGATGGCAGCCCACTGGATCTGATCGAGGACGATTACCAGGCCGACATCCGTCGCCTCGCACTCTACGCGCAGGACCAGTGGCGCACCTCGCCGCGCCTGCAGACCTACCTCGGCCTGCGCTGGGAAGGGCTTGAGACGGCAGTGGGCAGCCGCGTTACCGGCACGCTGCACAGCCGATCAAGTGTGCTCAGCCCGATCGTGCAGTGGGTGTTCAAGCCGGCCGCCTCCAGCAAGGACCAGTTCCGCCTGGGCCTGGCCCGCACCTTCAGTGCACCTCAACCTTGGCAGCTGCTGCCCCGTCGCTACTCGGTGAACAACGGCAACGGCCCGACCAATCCAGACCAGCAGGGCAATCCCGCATTGCGCCCGGAGATCGCGTGGGGACTGGATGCGAGCTACGAGCATTACCTCGGCAAGGATGGCCTCATCAGCCTGGGCGCATACGCACGCCGCATCGACGATGTGGTGCTGCGTTCGCTGTATGAGCAGGATGGGCTGTGGGTCAGCACGCCGTTCAACGCTGGCAAGGCGCAGACCCATGGGCTGACACTCGATGCCCGCTTCGCGTTGGCCGACCTGTTGCGCACTGATGCGGATCTGCAGTTCACCGCGAACCTGACCCGCAACTGGTCACGGGTGGCGTCGGTACCGGGACCGGACAACCGGCTCGCCGACCAGACGCCGTTGAGTGGCCACCTGGGGCTGCACTGGCAGGCGACGAAACGGTTCTCCGCCAGCATGGATTTCAGCTACAGCGGCGGTGTCACGAACCGGCTCAGCACCGAGTGGACGCGGGCGTCGACACCGGAACGCACACTGGATGTCGCTGCGGATTGGAAATTGGATGCTGCCAGTCGCGTGAACCTGTCGCTGTCGAATGTGCTGCAGCAACGGCAGGGTTCGCGCGTGGTCTACCGGGATGTGGAAGGTGCGATGGAGCGTTACTACGGCACTGACAGTGCATTGGGGATCAAACTGCAGTATGAGAGGCAGCTGTAGAGCCACGCCACGCGTGGATGATTCCTGCGCAGTGGGGTCAGAGCCCTTTCCTGCGGAAAGGGATCCGACCCCATCCGGCACCCCGCCCGATCCATCCACGCATGGCGTGCGTCATGCACCACGCTGTAGATCCACGCCATACGTGGATGCTCTTCGCGCAACGTGGTCGGAGCCCTTTCCTGCGGAAAGGGATCCGACCCCTGCCCTGCTTACAGGAAGTCGTAGCTCAGGGTGAAGCGTACGTTGCGGCCCGGCTGCGACCAGCGGCCGATGCCATCAGGGCTGGTTGCACCCTGGAAGATCGCGGTACCGGCACCGGCGGTACGCACGCGGTTCCACAGGTAGTACTCCTTGTTGAACACGTTGTAGACGCCGGCGGTCAGGTTGATCTTCGGGGTGATGGCGTAGCTGCCGAACACATCCAGCAGCGTGTACTCACGTGCCTTGTAGGCGTAGACCGGCACCACTTCGACGCCGTAGCTGCCGTTGGTGATGCTCTTGCCGTAGTCCGACGGGTCCTTGCGCTGCTGGTGGGTGATGTTGGCGGTGACGCTCCAGCGGCGCGACGGCGCGTTGTAGGTCAGGCCGCCCACGGCCTTGGCCGGGATGATGCTGGCCAGCGGCTCGCCGTCGTTGTCGGTGCCTTCGTTGTACGAGTAGGCCACGCGGGCCAGCCAGTCATCGGCCAGCAGCCACATGCCTTCGGCTTCCACGCCCTTCACTTCCACGTCGCCGCGGTTGATCGGCATGGTGTAGGTGTAGCCGTTGCTGACTACGCCGCGGCTGTTGCGGTACTGGATGCCTTCGTCGGCCAGGTACTGCGCGGTGTCGATGAAGTTGCTGTACTTGTCACGGAACACCGACACGCCCACGCGCAGGCGATCGCTCTGGAAGCGCCAGCCCATTTCCAGGTTCAGGCTGCGCTCGGCATCCAGGTCCGGGTTGCTCCGGCCATCGGGCAACGACACCGTGGCGCCGTCGGACACGCGGGTGTAGTCGGTGCTGGATGCACTGCCGTACATGTCATTCACGCCCGGCGCGCGGAAGCCACGGCCGCCCTGCACCCACAGCGACTGGGTGTCGCTGAACTTGAACTCGGCGCCGAGGTTCCAGGTCGGCGAGGAGAACTTCGACACGCCGACGCTGCCTGCGTTGTCCTCGTAGCCCGACTGGCCATTGCCGCCGGCCGAGGTCTCCGGGGTGTACTTGTAGCTGTCGTAGCGCAGGCCGCCGGTCAGGCTGAGGCGGTCGTCGAGCAGACGCACGCGGTCCCGCACGTAGGCGGTCAGGTCCGTCTCGCGGGTGTCCGGCCACAGCGACGGATCGGTATCGCGGGTGAACAGGCTGCCATCGTTGCCCCAACGCGAGTCCACCGAATTCCAGTGGATCTTCGCCTGTTGCCAGGCAGCACCGTAGACGATGTCATGGCGCAGGCCGGCGGCTTCAACGCTCTTGTCGAAGTCCAGGGCGACGCGGTTGCGCTTCTGCGTGTCCCAGCGGTTCTCCTGACGCGAGCACGGGTCGCTGGTCGAGCAGCGCGTGCCATAGGTGGCCGCGGTACCGTTGGCCACCAGCACGTTGGTCTGGCCCTGGATGTAGTTCTTCTGGTAGTCGGCGGTGGCTTCCATGCTGTCGAACAGCGCGTTGTCCGCACGCCAGGTGTACTTCAGGCCATAACGGTCGCGGTCGCTGCGGTCTTCGGCGCTGCGGAAGAAGTACGAGCCGGTGCCGTCGCTGCGGGTCCAGTTGTCGACATCGTTGGTGGAGCGCGCGCGCTCGTACACCACGCCCAGGGTCTGGGTGTCGGTGGCCAGGAAGTTGACCTTGAACAGCAGGTTGTCGCTCTCGCGGTCGACCGGATCAGGCCTGCGGCGGCCCGGGCCAAGGCGATCGATGGTGGTGTCGTACCACGATTCGGTCTCGTGGCCATCGCGCTTGGTGTAGACCAGCAGCGATTCGAACCTGCCGGTGCGGTTGGCCAGGGTCAGCGAGCCCATGTTCTCGTCGCTGGAACCGGTGTAGCCGTACTTCACCGAACCGAAGCTGTCGTTGCCGCTGGCCTTGAGGAAGTCGGCCGGGTCCTTGGTGGTGAACATCACCGCGCCGCTGAGTGCGCCACTGCCGGCGGTGATCGCGTCGGCACCCTTGATGATCTCCACCGTCTTCACTGCTTCCAGATCGACGCTGCCGCGGCCGGAACGGAAGAATTCATAGGGCTGGTAGGTGCCCGGGTCCATGCTCTGCGGGAAGCTCAAGCCGTCCAGGGTGATGGACACGCGATCCGCTTCCATGCCGCGGATGTTGAAGCCGTTGAAGCCGGCGCGACCGAGATCGACCATTTCCACGCCGGGCACGTAACGGATGGCGTCTTCCATGCTCTGCGCGCCCTGCTGCTGCAGATTCTTGGCCGACAGCGTGGTGACGTTCTGGTTGTCGGATTTCTTGCGCGTCTCGGTCACCTGGATGGTGTCGAGGGTGCTGTCGGCTTCAAGCGCGGCCGCACGGGCGAGGGCCGGCACGGCGAGGCTGGTGACGACGGCCAGGGCCAGCAGTGAGGGTTGCAGTTTCATCGGGAACTCCGCAGTTGTGGAAGGTGGTTGTGCCCGTGGGCGATGTGGCCCGGGGCGTTCCTGGCTGCGGAGCGCCGGGGTGCGGCGCGGTCTGCGTTGCTGGGAGTAATCGGGAATGGGGTGTGGCTAGGGCCGTGAAACCTGCAGGCTGCCGATCTCGCTGCTGCCCTGCGCCTTGGCGGGAAGACTGCTGTTCTGGCCGGTATCGATCGGCACGGACAGGAATTCGTGACCCCCGCCCTGCCGCGCGGCCTCGACCTGCACGCGGTACGCACCCGGCGGCAGCGCCTGGCCGCGATCATCGCGACCATCCCAGGCCACCGAATAGCGGCCGGGCATGCGGGTCGGCCGGGCGATGCCCTGGATGGCCGGCAGATCGTCGCGGCCGTAGCGGCGCCACCACTGGGGCAGATCCTGCAGGTAGCGCGAGCGCTCGCCCAGCACCAGCAGCTGGCGCACCGGGCTGCCATCCTCGCGGGCAATCCACATCGCCAGATAGGGCGCGTGATAGCGCTCGCTGGCGAGGTTGGGCACCTGGTAGTCGATGACCAGCTGCTCGGCCGCAGTGGCTGCCCCGACGGTGGCCACCAGCAAGGCTGGCCAGCGCTGCGAGGCGAAGGCGGTACCGGTGTCGCTGAGGATGAGTGCAGCGACGTCCGCCATCGCATCGGCCAGTTCCAGCCCGGAGCGGATCGGCATCACCGACAGCGCGGTGGCCAGCGCATCGGCGCTGCTGGCATCGGGCGCAACCACCGTCGCAGACGGTGCGAACTGCATGGGCCAGCCCGACCAGGGGTCGAGAATGTGGCTGTACTGGCGACGGCCCACCGTGTAGCCACGGGTAGCATGGCCGCTGGCAGCGATGGCCTGCGAGCGCAGCGCCACGGTGGCGAGCGCGGGCCGGTTGTCACGCGGTGCGCGGGCATCAGCCACGCCCACCGGCCTGGGCTGCCCTGCCCCGCTGGCCTGCCAGTAACGGGC
>DOKO01000005.1 GCA_003510825.1 Stenotrophomonas sp. | reverse complement strand
GTGCGGACCGTTGGTCCGCACCGTGCAGGTGCTCATCCACGCATGGCGTGGATCTACTTGAAGGTATCCGGCAGGGCACTGCCGCACCGGCGGCAATGGCGCGCGTCGGGCTCGTGGCCTTCCAGCCCGCATTGCGGGCAGCCGCGTGCATCCCGGCGCGCGGCCATGTCGGCCTCGCGCATGGTGCTGGCCAGCTCGGCGGTGTAGATGCCGGTGGGCACGGCGATGATGCTGTAACCGATCAGGATCAGCACCGAGGTGACGAAGCGGCCCAGCACGGTCTGCGGCACGATGTCGCCGAAGCCGACCGTGGCCATGGTCACCACCGCCCAGTACATGCTGGCCGGGATGTTGCTGAACCCATGCGCAGGGCCCTCGATGATGTACATCAGGGTGCCGGCGATGATCGTGATGGTGATGACGGTGAACAGGAACAGCAGGATCTTGCGCCGGCTGCGCCACAGCGACTGCAGCAGCACGCCGCTTTCCTCGATGTAGCGGGTCAGCTTGAGGATGCGGAACACCCGCAGCATGCGCAGCGCGCGCACCACCAGCAGGCTCTGCGCGCCGGGGATGAACAGCGACAGGTAGGCCGGCAGGATCGACAGCAGGTCGATGATGCCCCAGATGCTGACCGCGTAGCGCAGGGGCCGCTTCACCACCGCCAGGCGCAGCAGGTACTCGATCGTGAACAGGGCGGTGAAGCCCCACTCGATGACGTACAGCCAGTCCGACCACGCCACGTGCAGGTGCTGCACGCTGTCGATCATCACCACCAGGATGCTGGCGATGATCGCCACCACCAGGATCAGGTCGAAATTGCGGGACGGCCGGGTGTCGTGGCGGTAGATGATGTCGAACCAGGTCCGGCGCCAGCCGGAAGCGGTGGCGGGGTTCAGCTGGGGGGCGGAAAACGGGCGCATCCGCACATTGTGCCGCAGGGGCTGGGGGGCGAGAATGGGGGTTCCTGAACCCAATCCACTGCCATGACCGCCGCTACCGATCCGTTGATCTCCCTGTCGCACTACTACCTGCCGGTGTACAAGCCCCGCCAGGTGGTGTTGGAGCGAGGCCAGGGCGCCCGCGTGTGGGACAGCCAGGGCCGCGAGTTCATCGACCTGGCCGCCGGCATCGCCGTGTGCGGCCTGGGCCATAACGACCCGGACCTGGTGGCTGCGCTGGTCGAGCAGGCCGGCAAGCTGTGGCACACCAGCAACGTCTTCTACAGCGCGCCGCCGCTGCACCTGGCCGAGGAACTGGTGCAGGCCAGCCGCTTCGCCGAGCGCGTGTTCCTGTGCAATTCCGGCGCCGAAGCCAATGAAGTGGCGATCAAGATGGTCCGCAAGTGGGCCTCCAGCAAGGGTCGCCCGGCCGACAAGCGCGTCATCATCACCTTCCGCGGCAGCTTCCACGGCCGCACCATGGGCGCGGTCACCGCCACCGCCCAGCCGAAGTACCAGGAAGGCTACGAGCCGCTGCCCGGTGGTTTCCGCTACATCGACTTCAACGATGAGGTGCAGCTGGAAACCGCGATGGCCGCCGGGGACGTTGCTGCGGTCATGCTCGAGCCGGTGCAGGGCGAGGGCGGCGTGATGCCGGCCAAGTCCGGTTTCCTCAAGCGCGTGCGCGAGCTGTGCGACCAGCACGATGCCCTGCTGGTGCTGGACGAGATCCAGGCCGGCATGGGCCGCACCGGCACCCTGTTCGCGCACTGGCAGGATGACGTGGTGCCGGACATGGTCACCCTGGCCAAGGCCCTCGGCGGTGGCTTCCCAATCGGCGCGATGCTGGCCGGCCCGAAGGTGGCCGAAACCATGCAGTTCGGCGCCCACGGCACCACCTTCGGTGGCAACCCGCTGGCCGCTGCCGTCGCCCGCGTGGCCCTGCGCAAGCTGGCCTCGCCGGAGATCGCCGCCAACGTCAGCCGCCAGTCGAAGGCGCTGCGCGATGGCTTTGACCGCATCAGCGAAGAGTTCGGCGTGTTCAGTGGCGTGCGTGGCCGCGGCCTGATGCTGGGCGCGGTGCTGAGCCCGGCCTTTGCCGGCCAGGCCGGTGCGATCCTCGACCATGCCGCCGACCAGGGCCTGCTGACCCTGCAGGCCGGCCCGGACGTGCTGCGCTTCGTGCCGTCGCTGAACATCACCGACGAAGAAGTGGCCGAAGGCCTCAAGCGCCTGCGCGCGGCCGTTGCCGCGTTCGTCGCCGCGCGCTGATCCTGACGCTGGGGTCAGAGCCCTCTCCGTGGGAGAGGGATCTGACCCCGATCATGACGCAGGGGTCGGATCCCTCTCCTGCGGAGAGGGCTCTGACCCCGATCATGGCGCAGAGGGTGGTCACCGCACCGCGTAGCGCTTCAACACCTTCCCCAGGCCCCGCCCGTCGCGCACCGTTTCCGCGTGCAGGCCGGCGGCGCGTGCGCCGCGCACGTTGGCGAACAGGTCATCGACGAACAACGTGTGCGCAGGCGCAACCTGCAGCACGTCAAGCACGCGCTGGAACACCGCCGGCTGCGGTTTGCGCAGGCCGAAATCGGCACTGCAGAACACTCGCCCGTGCAGCGCAGGAAACAGGCCCGGCAGCAGTTGGGGCAGCGCCTGCACCATCAGTGCGCCGTTGTTGGTCAGCACCGCCAGTGGCACCTGCAGGTGCTCCAGGCGCTGCAGCACCGCCTCCTGCGGATGGCTGGCGGCCTGTCGTGCGGCGGTCCAGGTCTGCGCATCCACGGTGCGGCCCAGCTGTTCGCCCAGTCGGGTGAGGTAGGTCGCGCCATCCAGCGCGCCGCTGTCGTGTGCCGCTTCCAGCCCACTGTCATACAGCGCCGCCTGCACGGCATCGGCAGTTACATTCAGCGCCTGCGCCAGATGCAGCACGCGCTGCGCGCGCTGGTACTGCACCAGCACGCCATCCACATCGAGCAGCAACAGGTCGATCCGCATCGCCTGAGCATGCCATCGCCGTGGAATCGCGAATACCCCGGCGTGCGCATGCGACAGACGGTCGCAGCCGGTGGCGCATGGCCCTGCCTAGAATGGTCGGTGAACCCGCAGGAGACGCAACGATGAAGGCTTGGATGGTGGCAGTGGGACTGGGTGCGCTGATGCTGGCGCCGTCGGCGATGGCGCGCGTGTGTGCGGTCAGCATCGACAGCACGGACCAGATGAGCTTCAGCACGCGCCAGATCAAGGTGGCTGCCGACTGCAGCGAGGTCGATCTGACCCTGCGCCACACCGGCAAGCTGGCGGCCACGGCGATGGGCCACAACTGGGTGCTGACCCGCACGGCCGACTACCAGCCGGTAGCGATGGCCGGCATGCGCATGACCCTGGCCGACAGCTACCTGCCCAAGGCCGACAAACGCGTGCTGGCGCACACCAAGGTGATCGGCGGCGGCGAAACCGCGCGCGTGCGTTTCTCGACCAAGGGCCTGCAGAAGGGCGGCGATTACACCTTCTTCTGCTCGTTCCCCGGCCACTTCGCGATGATGAAGGGCAACTTCGTCTTCGGTTGATTGCAGCCACGCATGGCGTGGCTCTACTGGCGGAACGGTGCGCGCAGCCTGGTAGATCCACGCCATGCGTGGATACGGTGCCCGGCAATGCCTGGTAGATC
>DOKO01000076.1 GCA_003510825.1 Stenotrophomonas sp. | reverse complement strand
AGGCAGTTGGCCGAACGCACGGTCAGTTCCAGGTCGTCGATCGGGCGCAGCAGCACCGGATCCACGCCATTGTTGGCCGGCTTGGCCGCACCGCGGTCGCGGTGGGTGAAGTCACCGAACACCGACAGCTGGTCGCTGAGGATGTCGGCGGCGGTGCGCACGGCTTCCTCGGCGTCGATGGTGCCGTTGGTCTCGATATCGATGACCAGCTTGTCCAGGTCGGTACGCTGTTCGACACGAGCCGCTTCCACGGCATAGGCGACGCGGCGGACCGGCGAGAACGAGGCATCCAGGACCAGGCGGCCGATGGCACGGGTTTCTTCGTCCGGACGACGACGCGCGGCAGCCGGCTGGTAGCCGAAACCACGTTCGATCTTCAGACGCATGTTGATCGCCGTATCCTTGGTCAGGTGGCAGATCACGTGATCGCTGTTCAGGATCTCCACATTGTGGTCGACCTTGATGTCAGCTGCAGTGACAACGCCCGGACCCTGCTTGGACAGGGACAGGGTGGCGCTGTCGCCGGAATGCATACGGATGGCCACGTCCTTCAGGTTCAGCAGGACTTCGAGCACGTCCTCCTGCAGACCTTCGACCGTGGTGTACTCGTGCAACACGCCGTCGATTTCGACTTCCGTGATGGCGAAGCCCGGGATGGACGACAGCAGCACGCGACGCAGGGCATTGCCCAGCGTATGCCCGTAACCCCGCTCCAAAGGTTCGATAACGACCTTTGCACGGGTGTCGGTAAGGCGTTCGATCTGCGGACCGCGAGGACGCAGAACCTGGTTGGCGGTAACCGTCATGTTGCGGGTTCTCCTAGTGAACCCCCGGCCGTCGCCGGGGGCTCTCCAATGTGAATTACTTCGAATACAGCTCGACGATCAGCGCTTCGTTGATGTCCGCAGGCAGATCCGAACGATCCGGAACAGCCTTGAAGATGCCGGTGAACTTGCCGGAATCCACTTCAACCCACGACGGGCTCAGGTCATGCTGGGCGGCGACGGTCAGGGCTTCCTGGACGCGCAGCTGCTTGGCAGCCTTTTCAGACAGAGCGATGGCGTCGCCAGCCTTGACCTGGTACGAAGCTAGGTTGACCGACTTGCCATTCACGGTGACGCCGCGGTGCGAGACCAGCTGACGGGCAGCCGGACGGGTCACGGCGAAGCCCATGCGGTAGACGACGTTGTCCAGGCGGGTTTCCAGCAGCTGCAGCAGGTTCTCGCCGGTGTTGCCCTTCTTGGTCGAGGCCTTCTTGTAGTAGTTGCGGAACTGACGCTCCAGCAGGCCGTAGATACGCTTGACCTTCTGCTTTTCACGCAGCTGGGTGGCGTAGTCGGACAGCTTGCCCTTACGGGCAGTGGCGCCGTGCTGGCCGGGCTTCTGCTCCAGCTTGCACTTGGAGTCCAGCGCACGCGCCGGGCTCTTCAGGGACAGGTCGGCGCCTTCGCGACGGGCGAGCTTACAGGTAGGACCGATATAACGAGCCATTTCTTATCGCTCCCTTTAGACGCGACGCTTCTTCGGCGGACGGCACCCGTTGTGCGGGATAGGCGTCACGTCGATGATGTTGGTGATCTTGTAGCCGACGTTGTTCAACGAACGCACGGCCGACTCACGGCCCGGACCCGGACCCTTGATGCGGACTTCCAGCGACTTCACGCCGTAGTCCAGCGCAGCACGACCGGCCTTTTCAGCAGCCACCTGGGCAGCGAACGGGGTCGACTTGCGCGAACCGCGGAAGCCAGCGCCACCGGAGGTCGCCCACGACAGAGCGTTGCCCTGGCGGTCGGTGATGGTCACGATGGTGTTGTTGAACGAAGCGTGGACGTGGGCAACGCCGTCGGTGACGACGCGCTTGATCTTCTTCTTGGTCTTAGCAGCAGGCTTAGCCATTTATAGGTCCCTTACTTCCTGATCGCCTTGCGCGGGCCCTTGCGGGTGCGGGCGTTGGTACGGGTGCGCTGGCCACGCAGCGGCAGGCCGCGGCGGTGACGCAGGCCGCGGTAGCAGCCCAGGTCCATCAGGCGCTTGATCGCGATGCCGATTTCACGGCGCAGATCGCCTTCCACGATGTACTTGCCGACTTCGGCGCGCAGGCGCTCGATTTCCGGCTCCGACAGATCGCGGATCTTGGTGGTCGAAGCAACGCCTGCGACTTCGCAGACCTTCTTCGAACGGGTACGGCCGATGCCGTAAATGCTTTGCAACCCGACCCAGACGTGCTTCTGGGCTGGCAGGTTGACGCCTGCAATACGCGCCATGACGCGGTTCTCCAGCTGAGTGATGGCCGACAGCGCGCCTCAGGCACGCCAATCCGGCAGGATGGATCAAAAAAGTGAACTAGCGATACTAACAAGGTTCCGGTTTACATGGAAGCCCGTGAAACATTGAAGTTTCATGAACCCGGCCTGGGGAGTGTGCCCAGGCTCCGGCGCCGGACAAGGTTGGACCTGGGTTTCCCCGGGGCCGCCCGCGCTACTCCAGCGCAGGACCACCTCGCCACACCCCCACCCGGAACCGCTGCGGGGGCCGCCCTTCGTTTGTGTGGCCAGAGTCCGCGAAGCGGAGGACCATCACGTCAGGAAGACGAAAGTATAACAGGCTTATCAGCCGCGGGCAAAACCGCCGCGGTTGCCGCCCTTCAGGTTGGCCTTCTTCAGCAGGCTCTCATACTGGTGGGACATCAGGTGCGCCTGCACCTGGGCGATGAAGTCCATCACCACCACCACGACGATCAGCAGCGAAGTACCACCGAAGTAGAACGAGGCGTTCAGCTGCGTGCGCATCAGTTCCGGCAGCAGGCAGACGATCACCAGGTAAGCCGAACCGGCAGCGGTCAAGCGGGTCAGCACGCCGTCGATGTAGTCGGCGGTGGCCTTGCCCGGACGGATGCCCGGAATCAGCGCGCCCGACTTCTTCAGGTTGTCGGCGGTTTCCTGCGAGTTGAACACCAGCGCGGTATAGAAGAACGCGAAACCGGTGATCAGCGCAGCGAACACGATCATGTGCAGCGGCTCGCCCGGACCCAGGGCGTTGGCGACCTTCTGCAGGGTCTGGCCGACGGCACTCTGGTTGGCGGCCTGGCCGGACCACATGGCCAGGGTGGCCGGGAAGGCCAGCAGGCTCGAGGCAAAGATCGCCGGGATGACGCCGGCCATGTTCAGCTTCAGCGGCAGGAACGAGGTCTGGTTCATGTACGCGTTGCGACCGCCCTGGCGGCGCGCGTAGTTCACCGTGATCCGGCGCTGGCCTCGCTCGACGAACACCACGAAGAAGGTGAAGGCGAGGACGACGATGGCGATCAGCAGCAGCTGGATGAACTGGATGTTGCCGTCGCGGTAGGCGTCGAAGGTGTGGATGACCGCACCCGGCAGACCCGCCACGATACCGGCGAAGATGATCAGCGACACGCCGTTGCCGATGCCGCGCTCGGTGACCTGCTCACCGACCCACATCAGGAACATGGTGCCGGCGGTCAGCGCGACCACGGCGGTGAGCACGAAGCCCATGCCCGGTGCGTACACGACCGGAGCGCCCGACGGTGCCACCTGGTTCTGCAGCGCCAGGGCGATCGAACCGCCCTGCACCACCGCCAGCAGCACGGCGCCGATGCGCGAATACTGGGTGATCTTGCGACGGCCGGACTCACCTTCCTTCTGCATCGCCTTCAGGGCGGGGAAGATGTGGGTGGCCAGCTGCATCACGATCGATGCCGAGATGTACGGCATCACGTTGAGCGCGAAGATGCTCAAACGGTGCAGGGCGCCGCCCGAGAACATGTTGAACATGTCCACGATGCCGCCGCCCTGCTGTTGCATCATGGCAAGCATGGCATCGGGATTGACGCCCGGCACCGGCACATAACAGCCGATGCGATAGACGATCAAAGCCCCGACGACGAACAGCAAACGTTGGCGAAGTTCAGTGAACTTGCCCATTCCGCCCGCGAGGTTACCGATGCCAGCTTGCGCCATGATTTTCTTACTCCGTCACGCTGCCGCCGGCAGCTTCGATTGCAGCCTTGGCACCGGCCGTGGCAGCAATACCCTTCAGGGTGAACGCCTTGGTCAGTTCGCCCTTGAGGACGACCTTGGCCTTCTTTGCAGTGCTCGGGACCAGCTTGGCAGCACGCAGGGCGGCGAAGTCGATCTCACCGGCCGGCAGCTTGTCCAGCGCGTACAGCAGCACTTCAGCGGTGTCCTTGGCGATCGGCGAACGGAAGCCGATCTTCGGCAGACGACGCTGCATGGGGGTCTGGCCGCCTTCGAAGCCTGCCTTGATCTTGCCGCCACCCTTACGGGCGAACGAACCCTTGTGGCCGCGGCCGGCAGTCTTGCCCAGGCCCGAGCCGATACCACGACCGACGCGGGTACGCTCGGTGCGGGCGCCCGGTGCCGGGCTCAGTTCATTGAGACGCAGAGTCATGATCGATTACTCCTCAACCTTGACGAGGTAGTGAACGGTGTTGATCAGACCGCGAACCTGCGGGCTGTCCTTCAGTTCACGGACATCGTTGAGCTTGTTCAGGCCCAGGGCACGCACCGACAGGCGGTGACGCGACTGGGTACCACGCAGGCCGCGCACCAGACGCACCTTCACAGTCTTGTTGGACTCATTAGCCATGGTTGAGTTCCTCCACCTTCTTGCCGCGCTTGGCCGCGATGCGAGCCGGCGACTGCGCAGCAGACAGGCCCTTCACGGTGGCACGCACCAGGTTGATCGGGTTGCGCGAACCGGTGGCCTTGGCCAGCACGTTCTTCACGCCAACCGCTTCCAGCACGGCGCGCATGGCACCGCCGGCGATGACGCCGGTACCTTCGGAAGCCGGCTGCATGAACACGCGGGCTGCGCCGTGACCATCCTTGATGGTGTGCCACAGGGTGCCGTTGTTCAGGTCAACGCTGACCAGGTTCTTGCGAGCCTGCTCCATCGACTTCTGGATGGCGACCGGCACTTCGCGCGCCTTGCCATAACCGAAACCGACCTTGCCTTCGCCGTCGCCGACCACGGTCAGGGCGGTGAAGGTGAACTGGCGGCCACCCTTGACGGTCTTGCTGACGCGGTTGACCGCGACCAGCTTTTCGATCATGCCGTCGTCGACTTTCTCTTCGCGGTTACGGTCGCGATCGCGACCCCGCTGCTGACGTTCTTCTGCCATCTTGATTCCTTGGTAGTTTGGGTATGTACGGCTCGAGGCCGCTTATGGTTGTGGAGTACCGCGTTGGTGCGGTGGGCCGCTGCAGAAGAGCGGCGCCGCCCCGCCTCACTCAGGCGGGCGAGCAGGCGGACAGGGGACCCGAAGTCCCCTGCCCTTATCCCTTAGAACTGCAGGCCGGCTTCGCGGGCGGCTTCTGCCAGGGCCTTGATGCGGCCGTGGTAGCGATAGCCCGAACGATCGAAGGCAACCTTCTCGACGCCGGCGGCCTTGGCGCGCTCAGCGACGATACGGCCGACCTTGGCGGCGGCATCGGCGTTCTTGCCGTTCTTCAGGCCTTCCATGACGTCGGTCTGGGTGGTGTTGGCGGCAGCCAGCACCTTGGAACCGTCAGCGGTGAAGACCTGGGCGTACAGGTGCTGGCCGGTGCGCAGCACCGACAGGCGGGCGACGCCGAGCTCACGGATGTGGGCGCGGGTCGACTTGGCGCGACGCAGGCGGGCGATGTTCTTGTTCATGATTTTTTTCCCTTGAAAGCGGAAGAGCCTAATTAGGCCTTCTTGGCTTCCTTACGGATGATGACTTCGTCGGAGTACTTCACGCCCTTGCCCTTGTACGGTTCCGGCTTACGGAACGCACGGATCTTGGCGGCGACTTCACCGACGACCTGCTTGTCAGCGCCCTGCACCAGGATTTCGGTCTGGGTCGGGGTGGTGATGGTGATGCCTTCCGGCGCCACGAACACGATCGGGTGCGAGTAACCGAGCGACAGGCTCAGGTCCTTGCCCTGCATGGCAGCACGGTAACCCACGCCGACCAGCTCCAGCTTGCGCTCGAAGCCTTCGGAAACACCCTTGACCATGTTGGCCAGGATGGCGCGGACGGTGCCGGTCAGCGGGACCAGGTCAGCGTTCTCGGTGCTCAGGGTGGCAACGCCGTTGTCGACGTTGATGGCAATGCCAGCCGGCTTCGGCAGCGACAGGGTGCCCTTCGGGCCCTTGACGGTGACGGAATCGGCCTGGACGTTCAGTTCAGTCTTACCCAGGGTGACGGGCTTCTTGGCTACGCGGGACATAGTATTACTCCTTTCGCCTTAGGCCACGAAGCACAGGACTTCGCCGCCGACGCCCAGCTGGCGCGCCTGCGCATCAGTCATGATGCCCTTGGAGGTGGAAATGATGGAGATACCCAGGCCATTCATGACCTTCGGCAGCTCGCTCTTGCCGCGGTACTGGCGCAGGCCCGAACGCGAGAAGCGCTTCAGGGTCGCGATGACCGGCTTGCCTTCGAAATACTTCAGCACGATTTCCAGCTCGGACTTGTTGTTTTCCAGCTGGGTCACGCGCAGGTCGGTGATGTAACCCTCGTCCTTCAGGACCTGGGCGATCGCAACCTTGATCTTGGACGACGGGGCTTTCACCGTCTGCTTGCCAACCGCGGCCGCATTCTTGATGCGAACCAGCAGGTCGGCGATGGGATCAGTCATGCTCATATGAGTACCTTTGAGTGCACCGATAT
>DOKO01000078.1 GCA_003510825.1 Stenotrophomonas sp. | reverse complement strand
GGCGTAGACGATCGGGAAGTCGAGCTGCTCGTTGGTGGCGCCGAGCTTGTCGAACAGGTCGAAGACCTGGTCGATCACCCACTCCGGACGCGAGCCCGGACGGTCAACCTTGTTGACCACGACGATCGGCTTGAAGCCCATCGCGAAGGCCTTCTGGGTGACGAAGCGGGTCTGCGGCATCGGGCCGTCCATCGCGTCGACGAGGATCAGCACGGTGTCGACCATCGACAGCACGCGCTCCACTTCGCCGCCGAAGTCGGCATGCCCCGGGGTGTCGACGATGTTGATCCGGTTCTTGATGCCGGTCTTCTTGTCTTCCCAGGTGATGGCAGTGTTCTTGGCCAGGATGGTGATGCCGCGTTCCTTTTCCTGGTCGTTGCTGTCCATCACGCGCTCGGCGAGGACGGTACGCTCGGACAGGGTGCCGGACTGCTTCAGCAGCTGGTCGACCAGGGTGGTCTTGCCATGGTCGACGTGAGCGACGATGGCGATGTTGCGAAGGTTTTCGATGGACATACGAAAGGGGGCCAGTCGGCGCCGGATTTGGAAAAAGAAGTCCAACATTATACGTCGAAGTTGACGATTGGCGAAAACCCTCATTTCAGGCCCGGTCAGATGCCCATTCAGGCGCCCGTCGGAGCTGCCTGAACGGTGCCCCCCGGCCGGTGGGGCCGGCCCCGTTGGCCCATGGGCGAAGGCGCCGCTGCCACGAGCCGGGTGTAAACTAGGTGGCTAGACGCATTCCCATCTGCAGCAAGGATCTCCATGTCCCTCATCGCCACTTTCGACACCACCCAGGGCCCGATCAAGGTCGAGCTGTTCGCCGACAAGGCGCCGCTGACGGTTGCCAACTTCGTCAACCTGGTCAAGCAGGGCTTCTATGACGGCCTGATCTTCCACCGCGTCATCGCCGACTTCATGATCCAGGGCGGCTGCCCGCAGGGTCGTGGCACCGGTGGCCCGGGCTACAAGTTCGAGGACGAGAAGAATGGCGTGAAGCACGAGGTCGGCTCGCTGTCGATGGCCAACGCCGGCCCGAACACCAACGGCAGCCAGTTCTTCATCACCCACATCAAGACCGACTGGCTGGACGGCCGCCACACCGTCTTCGGCAAGGTCCTGGAAGGCCAGGCCATCGTCGATTCGGTCAAGCAGGGCGACGTGATCCATTCGATCACCCTGGAAGGCGACGTCGACGCCGCGCTGGCCGCACAGGCCGACCGCGTCGCCGAGTGGAACAAGATCCTCGCCGCCTGATCCCCCTTCGAAACGGCCACCCCTCGGTGGCCGTTTCCCTGTTCCCCGCCGCCCGCCAGGCCTGCGAGCCACGCCCGCGGCGTTCCATCCAACGCTTGCAAGCAAGAGGAAACCCCCATGAAAGCACCCGTTCGTGTTGCCGTGACCGGCGCTGCCGGCCAGATCGGTTACGCCCTGCTGTTCCGCATCGCCTCCGGCGAAATGCTGGGCAAGGACCAGCCGGTCATCCTGCAGCTGCTGGAACTGCCGGTCGACAAGGCCCAGGCCGCCCTGAAGGGCGTGATGATGGAGCTGGAAGACTGCGCCTTCCCGCTGCTGGCCGGCATGGTCGGCACCGACGACGCCGAAGTGGCCTTCAAGGACGCCGACATCGCCCTGCTGGTCGGCGCGCGTCCGCGCGGCCCGGGCATGGAGCGCAAGGACCTGCTGCTGGAAAACGCCAAGATCTTCACCGCCCAGGGCGCGGCGCTGAACAAGGTCGCCAGCCGTGACGTGAAGGTGCTGGTGGTCGGCAACCCGGCCAACACCAATGCCTACATCGCCATGAAGTCGGCCCCGGACCTGAAGCCGGAAAACTTCACCGCCATGCTGCGCCTGGACCACAACCGTGCGCTGAGCCAGCTGTCGAACAAGCTCGGCAAGCCGGTCGGTGGCATGGAGAAGCTGGTCGTGTGGGGCAACCACAGCCCGACCATGTACCCGGACTACCGTTTCGCCACCGCCGATGGTGCGTCCATCGCCGATGCGATCAACGACCAGGAATGGAACGCCAACACCTTCATCCCGACCGTCGGCAAGCGCGGCGCGGCGATCATCGAAGCCCGCGGCTCGTCCTCGGCTGCTTCGGCCGCCAACGCTGCCATCGACCACGTGCGTGACTGGGTGCTGGGCAGCAACGGCAAGTGGGTCACCATGGGCGTGCCGTCCGACGGTTCCTACGGCATTCCGGAAGGCGTGATCTTCGGCTTCGCCGTGACCACCGAAAACGGCAAGTACACCCTGGTCAAGGATCTGCCGATCGACGACTTCAGCCAGAAGTACATCGACAAGACCCTGGCCGAGCTGGAAGAAGAGCGCTCCGGCGTCGCCCACCTGCTGGGCTGATACCGCGTTGACCGGTAGGTACCGACCATTGGTCGGTACGTGATCCAGAAGGTAGGTACCGACCGTTGGTCGGTACGCAGGAACGGGGAGGCTTCGGCTTCCCCGTTTCTGTTTGAGGACCAGGGAACCTGATGATCCACCTGCATTACATCGATGACGCACTGCTGGTGGCCGAGAAGCCGGCCGGCCTGTTGTCCGTGCCTGGCCGCAGCGAGGAGAACCAGGACTGCGTGGTGGCGCGTCTGCAGGCGCTGTACCCGGATGCGCTGACCGTGCACCGCCTGGACCAGGTGACCTCGGGCCTGCTGCTGCATGCGCGCGGCAAGGCGATGCAGGCGGCGTTGTCGATGCAGTTCGAGCAGCGACAGGTGAGCAAGCGCTACGAGGCGGTGGTGCAGGGACTGCTGGAGGCCGATGCCGGTGAAGTGGACCTGCCGTTGATCGTTGACTGGCCGAACCGGCCGAAGCAGATGGTCGACCATGAGCGTGGCAAGCCGGCGCTGACGCGCTGGCAGGTGCTGGCGCGGGATGCGCAGGCGCAGCGCACGCGGGTGGCACTGGAGCCGGTGACGGGGCGCAGTCATCAGCTGCGGCTGCACATGGCCAGTCTTGGCCATCCCATCGTGGGAGATGTGTTGTATGACGCCGCCCCGGCGCAGCGGGTGCATCTGCATGCATGCGCGCTGGTGTTCACGCATCCGGTGACGGGGGCGGTGCTGGCGTTCGAGTCCCCGGCTCCGTTCTAGGTGGTTCGGCAGGGCTGCGCCCTGCACCTGCTCAATGCAACGGCAACGGCCAAAGCAAGAGCGGCATTCCGTGGGATGGCGGGGCACTGTGGGTTTGCGGGGACGCCGTAAATACGTCCATGTAGGCTTGGTCGCCGCATCCATGCGGCTCACACCCCGCAAACCCACAGTGCCCCGCCTTCGACAGTTTCACGCGGCTGTTGGGAACTGCTG
>DOKO01000223.1 GCA_003510825.1 Stenotrophomonas sp. | reverse complement strand
ATGGCGTGGATCTACTGGGGCATCGCGTTAGAACTGCATTGCGGTGCTGAACATCACCTGCCGTGGGGCGCTGCGCTGCAGCGTCTGGTAATCACCCGAGAACGAGGAGCCGGCAATCGTGGCGGTGCCGATGTTGTTGCGGTTGAACAGGTTGCTGACATCCAGACGCAGTTCCAACCCAGGCAGCACACTCGCCTCGCCCAACGTGTAGGCAGCATAGGTATTCACCTGCCAGAACGTGGGTACGCGGATATCGTTCTCGTACGTAAATGGCTGGCGCAGGTACGAGGTGCTGGTGGCACCAAAACGCCAGTCACCAAAATGCGCCGACAGATCGCTCACCAGCGAAACCTGCGGGTAGCCGGGCTGGGCGTTGCCCTTGATGGGGTACACGGTATCGCTCACCACGAAATCGCTGCCGTAGTACGAGCGGGCCACGGCCACGCCCTGGTAGAACTGCAGGTGTTCGCTCAGGTCAGCGGTAACGCCCAGGTCCGCGCCAATCACATGCATCTTCGGCATCAGCCGCACGGTGTTGATCTGCGCGAACTGGGTGCCGATGGCGGCCGACAACAACCGGTTGCGGACATCGTTGTAGAACACATCGCCGGTCAGCGTCAGCCGCTCGAAGCGGTGCGTTGCGCCCACGGTGAAGTTCCAGTTCTTCTCCGGCCGCAGCGTGCCGGCCACGCGGTCGAACTCATCCTGGTCGCTGATCGTCCACGCCGAGGCGGTGTAGCCGATGTTGCCGCGCTGGGCCACGCGATAACCATTCATGGTGTTGGCGATGTCGATGAAGGCATCGGTCGATGCGCTGGGGCTCCAGAACAGCGAGACGTGCGGCAGGAAGTTGTCCTTGGCACGCAGCGCGCCATACACCGGTCGATCCGGCGCATCGCCCAGGCCACCGCCTTCGGTGCGGAAATCCACGGCCTTGAAGCCGACGCCCAGTTTCAGCGTGTCGCTCAGCGCGATGTCATCGTGCAGGTAGAACTGCTGCGAGCGGGTAACCCAGCGCGAGGCGCTTTCGGTGAGGAAGGCCGGGCCATACACATCGAACGGGCCGGTGGCGTTCAGTGGCTTGCCCTGCCCCAGCAGCGGCTGCTCGTACCAATCGGTGCGGGCGGCGGCCTTGCTCTGTTCCTGCCAGAGCCCTGCGGTGAACGTATGCGCGCCGACCTCGAACTGCAGGTTGGCCATGCCGCCCAGGCGGTTCACGCGCGGGGTCTGCACCTGCTCGGAGAACGGCGCGCCATTGGGCGACGGCACGGTGGGGTCGGTCAGCGTGGCCTGGGTGTGGCTGTTGGCGTTGTACAGCTGCACATTGCCGCTGAGTGCGGGCGTGATCTGGAAGCGATGATTGATGGACGCCACGCGGTCGCGCGTGGTCTGGCCGGTGTCGTAGGGAATCAGTTCGGACAGCTCGCCGCAGGTGTAGGCCCCGCAGGACTTGTCCGCATTCTCCGGCGAGGCCACGTAGTACGCCCACGCATAATCGGGGTAGAAGCTGTCTGCCTTCCAGCCCAGCTTGCGGATCATGTCGAAGGAGATGTTGTTGTAGCCCCAGACCTTGGCCTTGCTGTCGGAGGCAAACACGGTGAAGTCACCCCACGCCACATCCTGCTGCGCCTTCAGGTTGCCGCGCAGGAAATCCTGCGTGCCTGCGCCCTGGTACTTGTCCGCCGAGACGCGCTGCAGGTCGACCAGCACTTTCGGGCCGCGCTCGCCCAGCTGACCGGTCTGCGCAGAGACCGTGGTGACCAGCGTGCGGTTGCTGCCCACGCCCTGCTTGACGCGCAGGCTGGGGGTGTCCTGCAGATCACGCAGGCGATACTCCAGGCTGCCGCCGTTGGCGCTGCTGGAAAACACGCTGACCGGCGCGCCACCCGGGCTGACGGTGATCGCGCCGATGCCATCGGGCACACCCACGTTCACCACGCTGGTACCGGTAAGGGAGAGAAAGCCATTGTCGTTCAGCGGCACGCCTTCGAAGGTGATGCCCATTTCATTCATGCGGAAGCCGCGCACGAACAGGCTGGTGGCGGAGATATCCAGGCCCAGGCCATCGGTGGCGGTGTAGCTGGCCCCGGGCACGGCCTTGAGCATGGCCAGCCCGTTGTTGCCGGTAACCATGCCATCGAGATCGGCGGCGTTGATGATGTAGCGGTTGGGGCCGACCACCTGCGTGGGTGCGACGGCCGCGCCACGCGGCGTGGCGATGACCTGCAGTGCGTTGAGGGTGGTGGGGGCGTCGTTGGCTTCGGCGGCGTAGGCCGGTGCGGCGAGGGCGGCACTGAGTGCCAAAGCGAGCAGGGTCGTGGGTGGAGTGTTCATGGCCAGATCCAGGTGCAGGGGGAAGAAGACGCAGGCGCACGCCCAGCGCGTGGCAGCACCGGCGGCGATGCTGTGGCTGGAATGCGATTGCGTTGAAGGGGCATCGGCGCAGTGCGCGCCGGTCAGGGGCAGTGGAAGACGTTCAACTGCCGGGTAATGCGATGGGGTGATTTCGACGGGCGGAAGTGTTGCACTGCCGTGCCGCGAACACCATTGCACCGTGGTACAGCGCGGTTATACGCGGGTATCGTGCGGGCCTGTGTTTTCTTCTAACGGCACTGTGAAAGTCCGCGCGTTAACACCTGCACATTGCAGCCTGATGGATGTGCGCTGCATCAGGCTTTCGGCGATTGGTGCGTTGATCACCTTGCGCCTGCCTGGGTGCTCGATGACTATGGCCGCGGCGGCCGCGCGGACAATTGCGAAGCCTTCCGCACGCGCTGCCATGCAAGGCTCCGACGCGTTAACTCGACACTTCAAAGGACGAACGTCATGTTGAATGGATTGAAACCGCTCGCCGCAACTGCACTGTGCCTGCTCGGCATGTCTGTCTTCGCTGAAACTGCCTCCGCCGCACAATGGGTCAGCAGTGGCCGCACGGCTTACTTCAAGCAAAGCCCCTTCTACAGCACCCGGGAACACACCTGCACGTCCGGCAGTGCGGCGACCGAGGGCTTCCCGGGCACCTGCCCCAACGATGCGTTCAGTGGCTGGACGGCCAACTACAACGCCGCTGACCTGCTGGCCAGCACTCAGTTCAGTGCCTGCTACTTCGATTCGCAGAAGCTCGGTTCGGCCTGCTACGGGCTGGCGTATGCGATCAACGGGTACGCCTCCGCAGGCGGACTCCCGGCCACCTGTACCGTCGGTACCCGCGCCGTGGTCGTTTCGACCAGGATCGAGACGATCGAGATCCAGAACCATGAGCTCGACGTGGACAACGACATGTCGGGTGACGAGTACATCTGCCAGTAAACGGTCGTTGGACGCCGCCGCCGACCGCGGCGGCGTTCATTACCGTGGCGGCTTACTGCAACACGAAACGTTCGATGGCCTTGGCCACGCCATCTTCGGAATTGGTGCTCGTTTCAAAACGCGCCACCGTCTTCACTGCGTCGATGGCATTGCCCATCGCTACGCTGGTGCCGGCGAACTGCAGCATGGTCAGGTCGTTTTCCTGGTCACCGATGGCCATGACGTTGGCGCGGTCGATGCCCAGGTGCTCGGCCAGCTTCTGCAGGCTGGGCCCCTTGCCGGCGCGGCGGTCGAATACTTCCAGGAAGAACGGCGCGCTCTTCAGCACCGCGAAGCGCTCGGTCAGTTCGGCCGGCAGGCGCGCGATGGCCGCGTCCAGCACCTCGGGCTCGTCGATCATCATCAGCTTGATGAAAGACATCGACGGGTCCATGTCCTCCACGCGGCGGTACGACAGCGGCACGTGCGAGAGGTGCGAGTCGATGACGGTGTAGCGGCTGATGTCCTGGTTGGGCGTGTACAGGCGCTGGCCGTCGAGGGCCTGGAAGTGCACGCCGATATCGCGCGCGACCTGTTCGCAGTAGCGGAAGTCTTCGAAGCTGAGCGGGAACTCGGCCACGTTCTCGCCGGTGCCCAGGCGCCGCACCAGGCCGCCGTTGCAGGCGATGCAGTAGTCATCGTCGCCATTGATGCCCAGCTCCTGCAGGAACGGCGCCAGGCCGGACACCGGGCGGCCGCTGGTCAGCACGATATGCACGCCCAGCGCGCGCGCCTGGGCGATGGCCGCCTTGGCCCGCTCGGTGAGCTTGTGGGCGGGATCCAGCAGGGTGCCATCCATATCGATGGCGACCAGTGCGATGGTCGATTGCCTGCGGCCCATGTCCATCAACGTCCAACCTTGCATGTGGGGACCGCTATTTTAGGGCAGTCGTGCACCTGCCCGCCTCATGCGCGGTTCATACCGCCGGGCGCGGCTGCAGGGATACTCAGCAAGCCTGTGCGCCCCCCACCGCAGGACGGCCCCCATGACCGCCCTACCCTGGAGATCCAGACGCATGACCTACCGCGCCCCCGAGGCCACCGACACCGCACCGCTGGCCGAGCAGATTGAAGACCTGATCCACGGCCTGCCCGGCGAGCCGATCCGCGTGGGCACGCTGCTGCAGGCGCTGGGCGATGAGGGGCTGATGCTGATCGTGATCCTGCTCTCGGCGATCTTCCTGATTCCGGTGTCGATTCCCGGGCTGAGCACGGTGTTTGGTGCGTCCATCCTGCTGATCGGCCTGAGCCGCGTGCGCGACCGCCCGCTGTGGGTGCCGCGCCGCCTGGCCGAGCGTGAGGTGGCGACCGAAAAGCTGAAGGCCAACCTGGGCCGTGCCCTGAAGTGGGTGCACCGCATGGAGCGGCTGTCGCAGCCGATGCGGCTGGCGGTGATGGTGCGCTCGAAGAAGATGATGCGGTTGAACAACCTGGCGCTGGTGTTTGCCACGCTGTTGTTGATGGCGCCGGCGGGGCCGATTCCCTTCAGCAATACCCTGCCTGCGCTGGCGCTGATGTCGTTCGCGATCGGGTTCATCCAGCGCGATGGCGCGGCGGTGGCGGCGGGCTACGCGTTCGTGGTGGCCACGGTGGTGTACTTCGGCGTGCTGCTGGGCGGGGTGGGCTTTGCAGCGGAATCGGTGTTCAGTGGGCTGCGGGGTGGCACCGCGAACATGTAGAGCCGAGCCATGCTCGGCTGCTTCTCGCTTTTTGTAGAGTCGAGCC
>DOKO01000222.1:11363-11553 GCA_003510825.1 Stenotrophomonas sp. | reverse complement strand
ACCGGACAGCTTCACCCCGCGCTCGCCGACATGCGCGTCATAGCCACGGCGCCCCTGCCCGTCCACCAGCGTGTCGATGAAGGCCTCGGCACGCGCCTTGGCCACGGCCGCTCGCAGCTGGTCGTCGCTGGCGTCGGGGCGGCCATACAGCAGGTTGTCGCGGATCGAACGGTGCAGCAGCGAGGTGTCC
>DOKO01000222.1:0-11114 GCA_003510825.1 Stenotrophomonas sp. | reverse complement strand
CGAGGTGTCCTGGGTGACCACGCCGATCTGCTGGCGCAGGCTTTCCTGGGTGACGTGGGCGATGTCCTGCCCGTCGATCAGGATGCGGCCGCTTTCCAGGTCGTACAGGCGCAGCAGGATGTTGACCAGGGTCGACTTGCCGGCGCCGGACGGCCCCACCAGGCCGATTTTCTCGCCCGGCTTCACCACTAGGTCCAGGCCGGCGATCACCCCGCCCTTCTTGCCGTAATGGAAGTGGATGTCCTGGAAGTGCACGCCGCCGTGGGCGACCTGCAGCGGCACGGCGTCCTCGCGGTCCTGCACGGTCAGCGGCTGGGCGATGGTGGTGATGCCATCCTGCACCGTGCCGATGTCCTCGAAGATGCCGTTGATGGTCCACATGATCCAGCCGGACATGTTGTGGATGCGGATGACCAGGCCGGTGGCCAGGGTGATCGCACCGACGGTGATGTGCCCGCCATTCCACAGCCACAGTGCCAGGCCGCAGGTACCAGCGATCAGGAAGCCGTTGACGATGGCGATGGTCAGGTCCATGCCGGTGGTGATGCGGGTCTGCGCGCGGTGCTTGACCGCCAGTTCCTGGATCGACTCGGCCACGTAGGCCTGCTCGCGGCCGCCATGGGCGAACAGCTTCAACGTCGGGATGTTGGTGTAGCCATCGACGATGCGGCCCATCGCCTTGGAACGTGCCTCCGAGGCGATCCAGGCGCGTTCCTTCGCGCGCGGCACGAAGTAGGCCAGGATCACCGCATAGGCCAGCAGCCACAGGATCAGCGGCACCATCAGGCGCCAGTCGGCCTGCGCGAACAGGTACAGCGCGGTGCCGGTGTAGACCACGATGTACCAGAGCGAATCGACCATCTGCACGGCCGACTCGCGCAGCGACGTACCGGTCTGCATCACCCGGTTGGCGACGCTGCCGGCGAAGTCGTTCTGGAAGAAACTCAGGCTCTGCCGCACCACGTAGTTGTGCATCAGCCAGCGCGAGCGGTTGCTCAGGCCCGGCACGATGGCCTGGTTGACCAGCAGGTTGTGCAGGCCGACCAGGATCGGCCGTGCGATGACCGTGATGAACAGCATCCAGCCCAGTTCGTTGGCGTGGCGCTGGAAGAAACCGGCACCGGGCTGCTCGGCGACCATGTCGACGATGCGGCCCAGGTAATCGAACATCGCCACTTCCACCAGCGCCAGCAGCAGGCCGGCGATGAGGGTGGCCAGCAGCACCGGCCACACCGGGCGCAGGTAGTGCAGGTAGAACGGCAGCACCTTCTGCGGCGGCATGCGGCCGTCCACGGGCGGGAACACCGGAATCAGGGATTCAAACCAACGAAACATCACATTCCCTCGCCAGATCAGCGCGGGGATTATCCCATGGACGGTGTGTTCCCGGCGTTCGCCGGGCATGGCCCGGCGCTACCGTTACGGGGTGACCGGGGTGAACAGCAGGTCCTGGAAATCGAAGCTGAAATCGGTCAGGTCCGAGATCGACTGCATGCGCACTTCGCGCACCTTGCCGTCCGGGTCCAGGCTGAAGTTCACGAACGCATCGGCGTTGAGCGAGCGGTCATCCCAGCGCACGATGAAGGTGTCGTGCTGCCAGTGCTCCAGGCGGCCGGTCAGCTGCGCGGTTTTGGCAAAGCGCAGGCGCAGGCCCTTGCCTTCGGCCGACACCACCATGTCGCCATACCAGCGGTCGCGGTAGGTGGCGGCATAGGCGGCCAGCGGCAGCGACGGCGTGCTGCCCTTGGCACGCTCGGCCTGGTGCTTGGCCCAGGCTTCATCGGCCTTGTCCTGGCCCTTCGCCACGCCCTTGGCGTAGGCATCGACCCAGTCATGCTTCTCGCCGCCCAGGTAGGCATCGAGCACGCTCAGGGTGATGGCGTTGAATGCCGCACCCGATTCCTGGTTGGTCAGCACCACCACGCCCAGCTTCTGCCCCGGTACCAGGGTCAGGCGCGAGACCATGCCCGGCCAACCGCCGGTATGCCAGACCAGCTTCTGCCCGCGGTAGTCGCTGAGGCTCCAGCCCTCGCCATACCCGGCGAAGTTGGCGCGTGCCGGCTCCAGCTCGGGCACGCTCGGCGCGGCGATGGCCTGCGGCGTGATCATCTGCCACATCTCTTTCTGGGTCTTGGCGCTGAACAGCGGCGTGCCGTCGGCCAGCGCGCCCTCGGCCAGCTGCACCTGCATCCAGCGCGCCATGTCATGCGCACTGGAATAGATGCCGCCGGCACCGGCGTTGTTCGACCAGGTCAGCGGCGCAACGGTGCGCAGGTCCTTGAAATCGTACTTGGCGTGGCCGATCGCCGCGTTGTCGCCGGCCTGCAGGTGGTCGGCGTTGTAGCGCGTGCCGGCCATGCCCACCTTGTCGAAGATGCGGGTCTGCAGGAACTGCTGGTAGCTCATGCCCGACACTTTCTCGATCACCTGCTGGGCGACCGCATAGAGGATGTTGTCGTAGGCATAGCGCTCGCGGAAACCGCCCTTCAGCGGTACCTGGCCCAGCCGCTGCACCACCTCGGCATTGCTGTAGGAGGTGGTCGGCCAGAACAGCAGGTCGCCGGCGCCCAGGCTGAGGCCACTGCGGTGAGAGAGCAGGTCGCGCAGGGTCATCTGCCCGGTCACGAACGGATCGGACATGCGGAACGACGGCAGGTGGTCGATCACCTTGTCGTCCATCTTCAGCTTGCCGTCCTCGGCCAGCAGGTTCAGCGAGGTGGCGGTGAAGGCCTTGGTGTTGGAGGCGATGGCGAACAGGGTATCGGCCTGTACCGGCGCCGGCTTGCCCAGCTCACGCACGCCCCAGCCGCGTTCCAGCACGACCTTGCCATCCTTGACCACGGCCACGGACACGCCGGGCACGTCGAACTGCGCGCGCACGCGTTCGACGGTCGCATCCAGGTCCTGCAGCTGCGCCGGGGTCGGCGCGGTCTCGGCCGCATTCGCCATCGTCGCGCAGGCCAGCAGCACGGCGCCTCCAATCCAGTTGTTCATCCAGCACCATCTCCGAACAGGGGTTGCGGCCATGTGCAGGCCGTCACCGGGGTTTCGCGCGATGGTAACGGCCGCCGGCCGATCCTGCCCTGTGCCATAGGAGGGGTGTCATGGTCCACAGCGATCCATCCAGCACCGGTTCCACCATCATTCCGTGCCTGCGCTACCGCGACGCACGGGGCGCCATCGACTGGCTGCAGCGCGCGTTCGGCTTCCATGCACAGGCGGTGTACGCCGAGGGCGAGACCGTCTTCCACGCACAGCTGGTGTTCGGCCAGGGCATGATCATGCTCGGCTCGGCCAGCAACGGCGGCGAGTGGTCGAAGCTGGCGGTGATGCCCGATGAGGTCGGCGGGCGGCAGACCCAGAGCGCCTGCGTCATCGTCGCCGATGCGGACGCGCACTACGCGCGGGCCAAGGCCGCCGGCGCGCGCATCGTCATCGACATCGCCGACCAGGACTACGGCGGCCGGGGCTACGCCTGCGCCGATCCCGAAGGCTACCTGTGGTGGTTCGGCAGCTACGATCCCTGGCGCGCGGACCACGGCCAGTGAGGCCCGCCGCGATCCGCTGCGGGATCGGCGGCTGGGTGTTCCCCGAGTGGCGCGGTGGCATGTTCTACCCCGAGGGCCTGCCGCAGCGCGAGGAGCTTGCGCACGCCAGCCACGCGCTGCGCTGCATCGAGATCAACGGCACGTTCTACCGCACGCCCACCGAAGCGCAGTGCGCGCAGTGGGCGGCACAGACGCCGGACGGTTTCCGTTTTTCAATGAAGGCGCCGCGCTACCTCGTGCAGCGCCGCGACCTGTCCTCCACCGTCGACGCGGCTGCGCCGTTCCTGCAGGCCGCGCTGGCGCTGGGTGATCGGCTGGGCCCGCTGCTGTGGCAGTTCGACCCGAAGCATCCGGCCGATGCGGTGGCACTGGAAGCGCTGATGGCCGCGCTGCCGAAGACGCTGCAGGGCGTGCCGCTGCAGCACGCGCTGGAAGTGCGCAACGCGCAGGTGCATGGGCCCGACCTTGTCACCGCCGCGCGCCGTCATGGCGTGGCCCTGGTGATCGAGGACAGTGACGAGGCCCCGCTGCACGGCGACGTCAGCGCCGGCTTCGTCTATGCGCGGATCAAGCGCAGCCAGGCGCGCCTGCGCGAAGGCCTGCCGCGTCCGCAGCAACAGCGCTGGGCGGAGCGTGCGCGGCGCTGGTCACGCGGCGAACCCGTGGACGACCTGCCCTGCCTCGCCGAACCGGCGGTGCCACAGCCGCGCGAGGTCTACCTGCTGTGCATCGGCGCGGGCAAGGCACGCAATCCCGCCGCGGCGATGGCCCTGCAGCGGCTCAGCGACGGCGCCAGCGATCCAGCGCCCACAGCAGCGTCCAGCCCAGTACGAACACGCCGGCCACGCGCAGCACGTTGAGCGCGAACGCGGCAGGGCCGATCCGCTGCCACTCCAGGAAGGGGTACGGGGCCTGCCCGATCAGCGCGGCCACCGGCATCGCCCAGCCCAGGTAGGCCACCGGCACCAGCAGCACCCTGCCCAGCGCGCGCCAGCGCAGGCTTCCATGCGGCAACAGCAGCAGCCAGCCGCCCAGGTACAGCAGCGGCACGGCGTAGTGCAGGCCCATGTCGACCCACCACTGCAGGCCGGTGGGCCGCCACAGCCCCTGCAGGGCCACCGCATAGACCAGGCCGGTCACGCCGATGCACAGCGCCAGCAGCGCCGCCGGGGTCGCACTCAACGTTCGCCCCGATGCCAGGCGCAGGCAACCCAGGCACACGGCCAGGTTGCTGAGGATGGTGAAGTAGCCGAAGAACCGCAGCGTCGCCGCGGCGATCCCCACGCTGCCACCGGGGCCGTTGACCAGCAACAGGTACTGCAGCAGCAGTGAGGTGGCGGCGACCAGCGCGGTCAGCGCGGCCCAACCCCGCAGCAAACGGTCGGCAGGCATGGCTCGGACTCCGTGGACGGAATGCAGCAGGCGGCCCTCACCATCGCCGGCCGCCCCGTGCTTGCCGCACAATACACGGATGACGACCCCCGACACCCGCAAAGCGCTCTGGCAGATCCATTTCTGTGTCCTGTTGTGGGGTGTCACCGCCATCCTTGGCAAGCTGATCACCCTGCCCGCCCTGCCGCTGGTGTGGTGGCGCATGCTGCTGGTGGTGGCGATGCTGGCCCTGCTGCCGCGCGTCTGGCGCGGGCTGCGCACCCTGCCCCTGCGGCTGGTGGCCGGTTATGCCGGCATCGGTGCACTGGTCGCCCTGCACTGGCTGACCTTCTATGGCGCGGTGAAGCTGGCCAATGCCTCGGTGGCCGCCACCTGCATCGCGCTGGCGCCGGTGTTCACCTCCATCATCGAACCCTGGGTGGCCAAGCGGCCGTTCCAGCTGCGCGAACTCGCCTTCGGCCTGGCGGTGCTGCCGGGCGTGGCCCTGGTGGTCGGCGGCGTGCCCGATGGCATGCGCCTGGGCGTGCTGGTCGGTGCGCTGTCGGCGCTGCTGGTGGCGGTGTTCGGCTCGCTCAACAAGCGCATGGTCAGCCATGCCGACCCGCTGACGGTGACCGCGCTGGAACTGGGCGCCGGCACCCTCACTCTGACCCTGCTGGCACCGGTGCTGCCGTACCTGCTGCCGGCACTGGCCAGCCCGCTGTGGGTGGTGCCCAACCTGCACGACGGCATCCTGCTGCTGGTGCTGGCGGGGGTCTGCACGCTGCTGCCGTTCGCCCTGGCCCTGGTCGCCCTGCGCCATCTCAGCGCCTACACCGTGCAGCTGGTGACCAACCTGGAGCCGGTCTATGCCGTGCTGCTGGCGGTGGTGCTGCTGCGCGAACAGCATGAAGTGACGCCGTGGTTCTACCTGGGCGTGGCGATCATCGTCGGTGCGGTGTTCCTGCACCCGCTGCTGAACCGTCGCAAGCGGGTGCAGCACCCGGAGATCCTGGGCACGGCCGAGGCGCGCAACATCGCCGAGTGAGGCGCGACCTCAACGCTGCGGCCAATGCCATGCGGGGGCATCCAACAGCCCCTGGCCACTCAGCAGTGTGCGGCCCTGTTCCTTGTGCAGGTGCAGCGAGTGGCAGTCCGGCGCCTGTTCCAGCGCTGCGATCAGGCGGCTGGCATGCGACACCACCCAGACCTGGCTGCGCGCGCTGGCGGCGATGATCAATCGCGCAAGGGCTGGCAGCAGATCCGGATGCAGGCTGGTTTCCGGTTCGTTGAGTACCAGCAGCGGCGGCGGCCGCGGCGTGTGCAGGGCGGCCGCCAGCAGCAGGAAGCGCAACGTGCCATCGGACAGTTCTGCCATCGACAGCGGCCTCAACAACCCAGGCTGGTGGAAGCGCAGGACCAGCCGCCCGTCACCTTCGTCGAAACTGACCGTGGCCCCGGGGAAGGCGTCGTCGACGGTGTGTGCCAACGCCTGCGGATCTCCGATTTCCAGGATGGTGACCCAGGCCGCTGCCAGGTCACGCCCATCGTGGTGCAGCACGGGCGTTCGCGTGGCCATCGCCGGCTGTCGCGCAGGCGCATCGGCATCGCTGCGGAAGTGATCGTAGAAGCGCCAGCGCCGGATGTACTCGCGCAGCGCAATGGCCTCCGGCATCCGCTGCGGATCACCGACCTGGGTGAACAGGCTGTCGAACAGTGACAGACGGTCATCGACCACGTCCCAGCTGGCGCCGTGGCGCTGCCTTACCAGCGCGCCACGGCGGTCCACCAGCAGATTGGCGCTGCGCAGGAAGGGACCGGCCCAGATCGCCTCGGCCTTGATCTGCGGATCGAGCGCGAAGGCGGAGCGGCTGGGCGGCGGGTAGCCCAGATCGATGGAATACCCGAATTCATCGGTGGAAAAGCCCAGCTTCAAGCCCACCGACTCCTGCCGCGGGCTGCCCTGCAGCGGAATTTCACCGCGCAGCACGCGAGGATCGATCTTCTCGGGGCCTGCCCACAGCGCCGACGCCAGGCCACCTTCGCGGGCCAGCACGGCGGCCACCCCACCCTGCGCGGTTTCGGCCAGCAGGCGCAGCGCACGGTACAGGCTGGATTTGCCGCTGCCGTTGTCGCCGGTGACAACGTTCAGCTGCTGCAGCGGCAATACCAGGCTGTGCAGCGAACGGTAGTGGGCAATGGCCAGGGTCTGCAGCATGCGCGGCGTCCTTGCGGGGGGAACTCCATGGTGCGGCATGGGCATCGCAGGGGCTGCGACGGGCCCGTCATCCGCACAGGGCGGATCATCCGGGCCACGTCACGACGCGGTGGTCTAAGGCGCCAGTTCCACCCGGTTGCGGCCGTTGCCCTTGGCCCGGTACAGCGCGGCGTCGGCACGGGCCAGGGTCTGGTCGGTGCTCTCGCCCGCCTGGTACTGGGCCACGCCGATGCTGACCGTCACCGGGAAGCCCAGCGGCAGGTCGGCCACGGCCATGCGCAGGAACTCGCACTGCAGTTCGGCAGTGCGCAGGTCCACGTCCGGCATCAGCGCCACGAATTCCTCGCCGCCATAGCGCGCGGCCATGCCGCGGCCAGAGAAATGCGAGCGCAGCAGCACGCCCAGCTCGGCCAGCACCCGGTCGCCGGTGGCATGGCCCTGGAAATCATTGATGTGCTTGAAGTGGTCGATGTCCACCAGGGCCACGCAGGTCTGCCGCGGCTGGCCATCGGCGCTGCTCACCGCGTCCTGCAGGGCGGCGGCCATCGCTCGCCGGTTCGGCAGGCCGGTCAGCGCGTCGGTGCGGCTCTGTTCGGCCAGGTCGGCGTTCTGCGCCAGCAGCACGTCGTGGTACTCGGACAGCAGGCGCTCGTAATCATCGCGCTGCACCATGTGGCTCTGGATATCCAGCGCGAAGCGGCGCAGCTCCATCACCAGCATGACCTGGCGCGACAGCGCGGCCAGCGCTTCGGCCTTGTCCGGGGCCAGGTGCTGCGGGTTGGGATCGAACACGCACAGCGTGCCCAGCGGCAGGCCGTCGCTGCTGATCAGCGGCGCACCGGCGTAGAAGCGCACGTGCGGATCGCCGGTCACCACCGGGTTGTCGTGGAAGCGGATGTCCTGCTGCGCATCCTCCACCACCATGATCTCGCGTGGCGCCAGGATGGCGTGGCCGCACATCGATTCGCTGCGCAGGTTCTCGGCGGCATCGATGCCCTGGATCGACTTGAACCACTGCCGTTCAACGTCGATCAGGGTGACCGCGGCCATGCTGGTGCCACACACGGCCTTGGCGATGACCACCAGGTCATCGAAGGATTTCTCGCGATCCGAATCGAGGATGCGGTAGCGGTAGAGCGCCTCCAGGCGCTGGGCTTCATTGGCAGGCTTGTCGGGCTTGATCATGCAGCGTCATGTTCCGGCAGGTCACTGCCGAGTCTACCGGATGATGCAGCCGGCCAGCCGAGCACAGGCTCGGCTCTACAGGCGTCCGTTACCAGTCCTGCTGCTTGGGCAGCAGCCCGCGCAGTTCCTGCTCGGTCAGGTTGCGCCACTGGCCCGGCTTCAGCGCACCGATCTTGATGTTGTCGATGCGCACGCGGCGCAGCTGGGTGACGCGGTAATCAAACGCGGCGGCCATCAGGCGGATCTGCCGGTTCAGGCCCTGCTCGAGGGTGATGCGGAAGCCGAACTTGGCGATGCGCGAGGTGCGGCACGGCAGGGTCATCTGGTCGTGGACACGCACGCCGCGGGCCATGCCGCGCAGGAATTCATCGGTGACCGGCTTGTTGACCGCTACCAGATACTCCTTCTGGTGGCCGTTCTCGGCGCGCAGGATCTGGTTGACGATGTCGCCATTGCTGGTCATCAGGATCAGGCCCTCGGAATCCTTGTCCAGGCGGCCGATCGGGAAGATGCGCTGCTCGTGGCCGACGAAGTCGACGATGTTGCCCTTGACCGAGCTTTCGGTGGTGCAGGTCACGCCCACCGGCTTGTTCAGCACGATGTAGACGTGGCGGCGGGCGCCGGGCTTGCGGGCCACGCGCACCTGCAGCGGCTGGCCGTCGACCAGCACGGTGTCCCCTTCGCCGACCACGGCGCCGGTACCGGCGGGATGGCCGTTGACGGTGACCCGGCGGGCGGCGATCAGGCGATCGGCCTCGCGGCGGGAGCAGAAGCCGGTTTCGGCGATGTATTTATTGAGTCGGGTGGTCATGGCCCCATTATCGGCCATCCCCGCCCCGCCCGGGTCACGCCGGCAGCAATGGATCGACGGTTTCGCCGTCGAAGACCCGGTTGCGACCGCTGCGCTTGGCCACGTACATGGCATGGTCGGCCCGCCGCAGCAGCGCGGCCAGGTCGTCCTCGCCCGGCCGCCACTGCGCCAGGCCGATGCTGGCGGTCACTTCCAGGCCCGGCACCTGCAGGTCCTGGCACAGTTCGGTGATGCGCTGGCGCAGCTGCTCCAGGCGGGTGGCGGCGAGCTCGCGCGGCATGCCCGGCAGCAGCAGCAGGAACTCCTCCCCGCCCATGCGCACCACCTCGTCCTGGTGGCGCACGGCCGCACGCAGGGCCTGGGCCACGGCCACCAGCACCTGGTCGCCGACCGCATGGCCGTGGCGGTCGTTGATGTCCTTGAACAGGTCGATGTCGAGGAAGCCGATGACCAGCGTGCCGCCCTCGCGCTGCACCCGCTGCAGCTGCTGGTCCAGCTGCTGCAGGCCGGCGCGGCGGTTGGGCAGGCCGGTCAGCATGTCGGTCTCGGCCAACTGGCGCATCTCGTCGCGCTGCTGGCGCAGCCGGCCCAACCGCTGGTTGAGCGCGTAGGCGGCCATCATCAGCAGCCAGGTGACGGCCAGCTGCAGCGCCTCCACCCGGTATTCGAACAGCCACTGCGCGCGGGTCGCATCGGCCACCACCAGCACCAGCATCGGCGACAGCGAGGCCAGCCCGGCCACGGCCCAGGCATCGCCGCGCACGCGCGCCCACACGCCCATGGCCAGCGACAGCAGGCAGCCGCCGATGAAGCAGGCTTGCAACACCCGCGCCACCACCGCCAGGCTCTCACGCTGCAGCCAGGGCACCAGCACGGCCACGCCGATCAGGCCCCACAGCAGCAGCTGCTGGGCCAGGCGCGAACGCGGCAGCACGCGGTCACCCCCGTTGAGCCGCCACAGCGCAGGCAGCACCAGCGCCAGCGTCGCCGCCGTCAGCGACAGCAGCCACCAGGGACCGCGATCGCCGATCGGCAGCCACGGTTCGGGGTAGCCGCTGAGGCCGCCGAGGATGGACTGCCACAGCACCAGCACCACGGTGGCGGCGATGTAGAACAGGAACGTGCGGTCACGCGTGGTCAGGAAGGCCATCAGCGCCGACAGCGCCAGGGCGATGGCCACGGCGATGCAGGCTGCGCGCACCAGCAGGCGCGCGGTGTCGTTCTGCTGCACGGGACTGGGCGCACCCAGCAGCAGCGTCGGCACCCAGCGCGCCTTCAACGGCCGCTGCCAGGACACCACGAACGGCTCGTGGCTGCCGGCCGGCGGAACTGCGACCATGCCGATGCCGGCGCGGAAGCGCGAATCGCGGGTGCGCGCGTCGTGCATGTTGCCGCAGATCTCGCGGTCGCCATGCTTGAGGCGTACTTCGCCAGCGAACACGTTGAACACATCCAGCGCCTGCGGCTCGCCGGACCAGCCTTCGGGCGGCGCTTCGACGGTGACCTGCTGGCGGTCGCCGGACAGCATCTCCGGCGTGCAGGCGCGATGCGGGGTGGGCTCATCGGTGGCGGCGCCGACCAGCAGGTAATCGCGGCCGTTTTCGACCGTTCGCGCATGGCCGAGCCATGGCGCGGCGAGCACCATCAGCAACACGACCAGCACCGCCCCCGTTCCGTAACGCCACTGCCTGCCGACCACGCTACATCCTGATTCTGCTTACGCCCGCGCCCGCTGCGCGTCGCCCCTGGCGGGCATTATCGCAGCGGAATGAGCCAGGAATGTGTAGGCCAATGGTGGTAGTTGCAGGGGCGGCAGGGCTTGCAGCCCTGCACCTGCAGAGGCCAGAGCCGAAGCAACAGCAGAAGCTGGCTATCCGCGGGTTGGCGGGGTGGGTCCGGTTGAGGGGGACGCTGCAAGTACATCCATGTAAGCTCGGTCGCCGCATCCATGCGGCTCACGCCCCCTCAACCGGACCCACCC
>DOKO01000221.1 GCA_003510825.1 Stenotrophomonas sp. | reverse complement strand
CACCTGCGGCAGGCCGCGCGGGGCCGGCTCGATGCCGGACAGGTCGAACTTGGCCAGCGACTTGTTGAAGCGGGCCTGTTCGCGCTCACCCTGCAGCACGTGCACGGTCACGGCCGACTGGTTGTCCTCGGCGGTGGAGAACACCTGCGAAGCCTTGGTCGGGATGGTGGTGTTCTTCTCGATGATCTTGGTGAACACGCCACCCATGGTCTCGATGCCCAGCGACAGCGGGGTCACGTCCAGCAGCAGCACGTCCTTGACGTCGCCGCCCAGCACGCCGCCCTGGATCGCCGCACCCAGTGCCACGGCTTCGTCCGGGTTGACGTCCTTGCGCGGTTCCTTGCCGAAGAACTCGGTCACCGCCTGCTGCACCTTCGGCATGCGGGTCTGGCCACCGACCAGGATCACTTCGCTGATGTCGCTCGAACGCAGGCCGGCATCGTTCAGGGCGACGCGGCACGGCTCGATCGACTTCTTGATCAGCTCGTCGACCAGCGATTCCAGCTTGGCGCGGGTCAGCTTGATGTTCAGGTGCTTCGGACCCGACGCGTCAGCGGTGACGTACGGCAGGTTCACTTCGGTCTGCTGGGCGCTGGACAGCTCGATCTTGGCGCGCTCGGCGGCGTCCTTCAGGCGCTGCAGGGCAAGCGGATCCTTGCGCAGGTCGATGCCCTGGTCCTTGTTGAACTCTTCAACCAGGTACTCGATGACGCGGTTGTCGAAATCTTCGCCGCCCAGGAAGGTGTCACCGTTGGTGGCCAGCACTTCGAACTGCTTCTCACCGTCGACGTTGGCGATCTCGATCACCGAGACGTCGAAGGTGCCGCCGCCCAGGTCGTACACCACGATCTTGCGATCCTTGTTGTCGCCCTTGTCCAGGCCATAGGCCAGCGCGGCCGCGGTCGGCTCGTTGATGATGCGCTTGACGTCCAGGCCGGCGATGCGACCGGCGTCCTTGGTCGCCTGGCGCTGGCTGTCGTTGAAGTAGGCCGGCACGGTGATGACCGCTTCGGTGACCTTCTCACCGAGGAAGTCCTCGGCGGTCTTCTTCATCTTTTCCAGCACCTTGGCCGAGATTTCCTGCGGCGCCATCTTCTTGGCATCGCTGGTCGACACCCAGGCGTCGCCATTGTCATGGGCCAGGATGCTGTACGGGACGTGGGCGATGTCCTTCTGCACTTCGGCGTCGGTGAACTTGCGGCCGATCAGGCGCTTCACCGCGTAGAAGGTGTTCTTGGGGTTGGTGACGGCCTGGCGCTTGGCCGAGGCGCCGACCAGGACTTCGCCGTCCTTGGTGTAGGCGACGATCGACGGGGTGGTGCGATCGCCTTCCGAATTCTCGATGACGCGGGCCTTGCCGCCGTCCATGATCGCCACGCACGAGTTGGTGGTGCCGAGGTCGATACCAATGATCTTGCCCATGGGGGAGACTCCTGAAGAATGCTTGTTGGTGTCAGTCCGGCCGGTCGGCCGGTGGATGAATGGGATGTGGGGGAGACTCGTGGAACATTCAAGCCATCACCCGAACGCTGTGTTCAACCGTTCAAGGTACGCCGGGCCGGGCCCGGCGCTACCCGACGGTCATGGGCCGTTGCCGGCTCGGCGCGTCAATCGGCGGCCACGACCACCAGCGCCGGCCGCAGCAGGCGCTCGTTGAGCAGGTAGCCCTTCTGGAACACGGTCACCACGCTGCCGGGGGCGGCGCCGGGGGCCGGCACCTGGCTGATGGCCTGGTGGTGTTCCGGGTTGAACGCCTGGCCGGTCGGGTCCAGCAGGACCAGGCCGTTGTCGGCGGCGACCTTCAACAGCTGCTTGTAGGTCATTTCCAGCCCCTCGCGCAGCGGGTTGGCGTCGTCGCCGGCAGCCTTCAGGCCGGCATCCAGGCTGTCAAACACCGGCAGCAGCTCGCCCAGCAGCTTCTCGTTGGCGAACTTGCGGGCCTGTTCGATGTCACGGGCCACGCGCTTGCGCTGGTTCTCCAGGTCGGCGCGCTCACGCAGCGCATCGGCCTTGACCTGCTCGACCTCGGCGCGCAGGCGCTCCAGTTCGTCATGGGTGCCTGCGGCAGCGGCCGCATCGGCGGCGCTCTGCTGGGATTCGATATCTGGATGTTCTTGGTTCATGTCTGGGTCCCTGGCGGTCACTCTCCGCCTCCACCCACCCTAGTGTGGGCGGGATGCTGCGTTTCAAGCGTCTGCCGGCCCCGGACCGCGTCCCGGGGGCGAAAAGGCCGCCCCGAGCACGTCCGCGGTGGCCTGGACCAGCGGAATCACCCGGTCGTAGGCCATCCGCTTGGGCCCGATCACCCCCAGCACGCCCAGCACCTGGCCGTTGGCGGTATAGGGCGCGGTGACCAGCGAGACCCCCTGCAGCGGCATCATCCCGGTCTCTTCGCCGATGAAGATGCGCACGCCCGGGGCCTGGATGGTCCGCTCCAGCAGCTGCAGGATCTCGCGCTTGCTGGAGAACAGCTCGAACAGCTCGCGCAGGCGCTCCAGGTCGGACAGGTCCTGCACCCCCATCAACCGGGTCTGCCCGGCCACCAGCATGTCGTCGGCCGGCGGCTGCAGGGCCTGCTCGGCCAGTTCGATGCTGTGCGCCAGCAGCTGCTCCAGCTCGGAACGGGCGTCGCGCAGCTCCAGCAGCAGGCGGGTGCGGATCTCGGCCAGCGGCAGGCCGGCGAAATGGGCATTGAGGTAGTTGGCCACCTGTTCCAGCTGGCCCGGCTCGAAGCCCTGGCGGGTCTCGATGACCCGGTTCTGCACTTCGTTGTCGGCAAACACCAGGATCGCCAGCACCCGGCGCCCGTCCAGCGCCACGAAATCGATCTGGCGGAAGGCGAACTGCTCGCGCCGCGGCGCGCTGACCACGCCGACGAAGTGGCTCATCGCCGACAGCAGCTCCGAGGCACTGCCCAGCAGGGCCTGGGTGCTGCCGCCGCCGGCCAGCTCATGGCGCAGGCGGGCCAGCTCACCCTCGCCCGGCGGCTGCATCTGCAGCAGGCTGTCGACGAACACGCGGTAGCCATGCGCGGTCGGGATGCGCCCGGCCGAGGTATGCGGCGAGGCCAGCAGGCCCAGGTCTTCCAGGTCGCCCAGGATGTTGCGGATGGTGGCCGGGCTGACTTCCAGGCCAGCCACGCGCGCCAGCGTCTGCGAGCCCACCGGCTCACCGTCCTGGATGTAACGCGCGATCAGCGTGCGCAGCAGATGGCGCGCACGCGGGGCAAGCTGGTCAGCGGAACCGTGCATGGAATCAACCTGTGAGACACGGACACTAGATAATGGCGGTGCGTCGCCTTGGCAAGTCATTGGACCACCCCGCCGCGCGTGCTAGCGTTGCGCGGCTCAGACACCCCTGTACCCATGCTCAGACATCTTTCGATCAAGGATTTTGCCGTCGTCCGCGCTACCGAGCTGGAGTTCGGGCCGGGCATGACCGTCGTTTCCGGCGAGACCGGTGCCGGCAAGTCGCTGATGGTCGACGCGCTCGGCTTCCTGTCCGGCCTGCGCGCCGACAGCGGCGTG
>DOKO01000224.1 GCA_003510825.1 Stenotrophomonas sp. | reverse complement strand
TCAGTCGATCAGCCAGCCGGCCAGGTCGGTGCGGTCCAGCTTGCCGCGATGCTTCACGTCCAGCGAGGTGAACTCATCGGCCAGCGCCGGGTTGGCCTGTGCCTCGTCGCGGCTGATGAAACCATCGCCGTCCACATCCAGTGCGGCGAAGTGGATGCGGTACTGGCCGACCACGCTGGCCGGGCTGACCGAGCGCACCGTCACCGGCGTTTCACCCAGCGGTACGGCGATGTCGACGCTGCCGGTCACACGGCCACTGGCCAGTGACTGCTGGCGGACCACGCCGCTGTCGTCGCGCAGCGGTGCGCTCTGTGCCGGTTGGGGCAGGGCCACCTGCGCCGACGCAGCCGCGGGCAGCAGGGCCATCAGGAGTGGAATCAGTCGAAAGTGCATGCAGTCGTATTCCCGGTAGCGCCGGGCATGCCCGGCGGGCGTCGTGTCTCAGCGCAGCGGCGAGGCCAGCACCGTGATCTCTTCGCGGTCGTGGTAGAGCTGCTTGGCACGCACCACCAGCGGCTTGCCGGCCTGCTCCTGGAACAGGTCCAGGCACAGCCGGGTTTCGTCCCAGCGCTTCTTCATCGGCAGCTTCAGGTTGAAGATCGCGTGTTTGCACCAGCCTTCGCGGAACCAGGTGGCCATGCGCTCGGCCACGCGGCGCGGCTGCTCGACCATGTCGCAGACCATCCAGTCCAGCGGCTGGTCCGGGTGCCAGTGGAAACCATCGGCGCGCAGGTGCTCGACCAGGCCGGTGTCCAGCACATGCTGGCGCAGCGGGCCGTTGTCGATGCTCAGCACGTGCATGTGCTGGCGGGTCAGCACCCAGGTCCAGCCGCCCGGCGCAGCGCCCAGATCGGCCGCGCGCATGCCGGGCTTTGCCAGCTGTTCGCGTTCTTCCGGGGTCAGCAGGGTCAGCAGCGCTTCGTCCAGCTTCAGCGCCGAACGCGAAGGCGCTTCGGGCAGCAGCTTCAGGCGCGGGATGCCCAGCGCCCACGGTGCGCTGTCGGCCGGGTCGGCCACGCAGACGAAGGCATGGGTGCCATCAACGAACACCACGTGCAGGCGCGGCAGGCGCGCATTGGGCTTGTCGGTCAGCTTGCCGGCCTTGCGCAGCGCCGGACGCAGCGCATTGCCGAAGGCGCGGGCCAGCCCGGACAGCGGCTTGCCGGCATCCGAATCGGGGTGTTCCACCCACAGGTCGCCGAAGCGCGGCGCATCGGCCAGCACTTCCAGCATCGGGGTGATGCGGTCGGCCGGGTCCAGCTGCGGCAGTTCGGCCAGCACCACCAGCTTCTGCCGGGCAAAAATCAGTTCGCGCCAGCGCAGGCGCGGGGCCAGTGCGGCGGCTTCGTCGCACATGAACAGCACGTAGCCATCATTGCGCTGGGTGCGCGCATAGCCTGCAAAACCGGCTTCGCCGGCACGGAACTGCAGTTCGCCGGCCAGCTCGGGCTCGAAGCCCTGGCGGCACAGGCACAGCAGGCCGATACCTGCCTCAGTAACGGGCGCCATCACTCTCTCCATAGGCGCGCAGCACGCTGCGCGCATCATCACGGTTCAGACCCTGCACGACTTCGATGCCGCGCTTGTTGAGCTCGCCGACCCAATCGGCGGGCAGCGGGCCTTCATCGAACGGGGTCAGTTCTTCCACATCGGCCGCGCTGGCGCCGATCAGCAGGCGGTCGATGCCGGCCCACACGGTCGCGCCGTAGCACTGGCAGCACGGCTGCGAGCTGGTGGCCAGGGTGATCGGCGACAGCACGGCGTTCAGGCGCGGGGTCTGCAGGCGCTGCTGGGCCAGCATGTAGGCCATGTTCTCGGCATGCGCCAGCGAGGTCGCATGCGGCATCACCCGGTTCACGCCGGCGGCGATCACCTTGTCTTCCGGGCCGAACACCACCGCGCCGAACGGGCCGCCACTGGCGTGCTCGATGTTCAGCCGCGACAGCGCGATGGCCAGCGCGACCTTGGCCTCATCGCCGGGATAGCGACGATCCAGGTCGATCTGGTCGTGGATCCAGGCGGGTAGGGTCAGGTGGACTTGCGCGTACAGCATCGCGGGGTGCCTCGTGTGGAAGATGAAGTGGTGCGGCGGCTTCGGTAACCGGCGCGCAGTGTAGCGGCAGCCGGGTGCACCGGGGGTGTCTGCTCAGTCGTCCAGGTCGGTGCGGACCACCACGTACTGCTTGCGGAACTCCAGCCCGGCCTGCGGCCAGCGTGCGGCGTAGGCGCGCAGCAGGGGCAGGGCGGCAGGGAAGTCGTGGCCGTTGACCCGGCAGTCGGCCTCGCACTGGCCGTCCGCATCGCGCGAAGCGAACAGGCGGATACCGAGGAACTGGCGGGTCTTCAGCAGGTCGTTGAAAGCGTCCAGGCTCTGGGTGAACAGGCAGCACGGGCAGGAGCCGTGGTCGTCCTCGCTGCAGACGGCAGCGTCGTCGGCCGGCTCGGTGCGGTAATGGGCCAGCGGGCCCAGCACCACCGCGCGCGCCAGTGGCGTTCCGGTTTCCTCGGCGCCGTAGCGCAGGGTCAGCATCTGCAGCTCGGGCGCATCGTCGGCACCGATGGCGGCCTGCAGGGTGGCCAGGTCGACCCGCACCCAGTTCTCGAAGCCGGACAGCGCGGCCTCCTGCTGGCTGTCACCGGCGGCGTGCTGGTATTCGAACAGGCCGTCGGCGAACAGGTCCGGATGGCGCGCCTCGATCACCGTGGAGGTCTGCCAGCCGCCATTGTCGCGTGGCTCGGCGCCCACCGGGTGCGGGCTCAGGCGCAGGCCGCTGTCCAGCACCAGTTCGTCGCCGTCGAGGGTGCAGGCGATGTCACGGCCCAGCAGCACCTGCTGCAGCAGCGGAAGAAGGGCATTGGCGGAAGCGGTCATGTCGAAGGGCCTGCCTGGAGCGGTGGGTGGACAGCCAGGCGGTGCCTGGCATCAGCGAAGGGCGTCGAGTTCGGCGCGATAGCGCCGTGCCTCGGACTGCTGCTGCGGGTCGTTGCCGTGGTCGCGCAGCCAGGTCTCCAGCTCGCGTCGATAGTCGGCGCGGAACCCGGCGTTGTCCGGGCTGAAATGCAGCTTGCGCGCGGCCACTTCCACACGTTCGCGCGCACGTGCGCGGGCCTGGGCGATGCCGTGCGGTGACTCGTTGGTGAGGATGACGAAGTTGCGCGGGAAACCCGGCGTGTACTTCACCACGAACGGCTGGTCGCGCGCCGGAATGCGGATGGTGTTTTCCAGCGGCCACAGCGTGGCGGTGTTGGTATGGAACACCACCTCCACATCGCGGCCCTCGGCGGTGCGCAGCACCGCTTCATAGCGCCAGATGTACTGTTCGTTGAGCGTGGAGTTGGTTTCCTCGGCGTTGACGATCACCGCTTCACCGCGCTCGCCCACCGCATTGAGGAACGTGGCGTTGAGAAAGCTGCCGAGGAAGATGTTGAGCATCGCCAGCGGGAACACCACGATGGCGTAGCCGGGAGCGCGCCGCCACCACGAGACCAGCACCGCCAGCACCATCGCTGCAAAGAACGTCAGCAGCGGATGCTGCGACGTGAACCAGAGCAGGGCGGAGAGGGCGGTGATCATTGTCGGCAGTGTGCGGGCGCCATCCCGGCGCCCGCGCAGGTCCTCAGGCCGACCAGGTGTCGCGCAGGGTCACGCTGCGGTTGAACACCGGCTTGGTTTCGGTGTGGTCGCGGCGGTCGGCGACGAAGTAGCCGGTGCGCTCGAACTGGAACGACTGCTCCGGGGTGGCGCTGGCCGCGGCCGGCTCGACGTAGCCGGTGACGGTGCGGCGCGATTCCGGGTTGAGGTAGTCGCGGTAGGTCTTGCCTTCCGACTCGTCGTCCGGGTTCGGCACCGAGAACAGGCGGTCGTACAGGCGGATCTCGGCCGGCACGGCGTGCACGGCGCTGACCCAGTGGATGGTGCCCTTGACCTTGCGGTTGGCGCCTTCCATGCCCGGACGCGATTCCGGATCCAGCCAGCCGCGCAGCTCGGTGATGGTGCCGTCGGCATCCTTGATCACTTCATCGCAGCGGATGATGCCGGCGCCGCGCAGGCGCACTTCGCCACCCGGCACCAGGCGCTTCCAGCCCTTGGGCGGCACTTCGGCGAAGTCCTCGCGGTCGATCCACAGCTCGCGGGCGAACGGCACCTGGCGGCTGCCGAAGCTTTCGTCCTTGGGGTGGTTGCTGAAGGTCAGCTGCTCTTCGTGGCCTTCGTCGAGGTTGGTCAGCACCAGCTTCACCGGATCGATGACGGCCATGCGGCGCGCGGCGGCGCTGTCCAGGTCCTCGCGCAGCGCGCCTTCGAGCACGCTGAAATCGATCAGCGAATTCTGCTTGCTGATACCCACGCGCTCGGCGAACAGGCGCATCGCCGCCGGGGTGTAGCCGCGGCGACGCAGGCCCTGCAGGGTCGGCATGCGCGGGTC
>DOKO01000422.1 GCA_003510825.1 Stenotrophomonas sp. | reverse complement strand
GCATGGCCCGGCGCTACCGTACTGCGCGGGTAGTGCCGGCCGCTGGCCGGCAATCGCAGATCAGCGCGCCAGCAGCTCGCGCGCGTCCTGCCCGGCCTCGCAATGCACGAACAGCACCGGCACGCCGTGCGCTTCCAGCACCGCGGCCATCTGCCGCTGGCGCATCAGGAACTGCTCGTAGATGCCCTGCAGGCGGTCGCAGTCGCCCTTGCTGTGGTTGTAGTACGCACACCAGCCGGCCGGATCGAACAGTGCCATGCGCGCCTCGCCCTGCGTATAGCGCAGCAGCGGCTCGGGTGCGTTTTCCAGCCACTCGTCCTGGCCCGGGGCCATGATCGCGGTCTCGATCAGCGGCCACAGCGCGGCCAGGCCCTGGTTGTCGTACTGCATCGACATCATCGCGGCCAGGTCGTTCACGGTGAAGTAGCGCGCGTGCTCGATGCGGGCACCGAAGCTGTTCTGCGCCATCAGCGCCGTATCGGCATGGGCCATGCCATTGGCCAGCAGCACGTCTTCCAGCGCATCGGCCACGGCCGCGGTGGTGGCCACGTCGCTGCCGGTCAGCAGGAAGGGCACCACGCGCAGGCCACCGCCCACCAGGGTCGCATCGGCCTGGAACGGCAGCGGCACTTCACCATCGGCGCCGGCACCGAAGGCCAGCAGGCGCGGGCCCTGGCTGCGGCCGGGGGCACGCATCTGCAGTTCTTCCAGGCGGCGGTGGATCGGCCAGCCCGGGCGCAGGATTTCAGCGGGGTCGAAATGGGCGGCGGCGAACACCAGGTCCAGCTCGGCCACCTGCGGCACCAGCTTGGCCAGGTCACGGCCGATACGGTCGGCCAGTTCACCGGCCTGGTCGGCGCTGAGCACCGCCTGGCGGGGGATTTCGCCGTTGGCCAGTTCCAGGGCCAGCACGCCAAGGGCATTCATCGCGGGGTCGGGTTTGCTCATGGTTCCACGGTTGGCCCATCACAGGGCGGCAGCTACACTTGGCTCCATTATGCCTGCTCCGTCGTGCAGGCCATGTTGCAGACACCCTCATCCATGCCAGGTATCTCCATGCCCAACGCTCGTCCCGTCGCCATCCTCGGTGGCGTCCGCATTCCGTTCTGCCGCCAGAACACCGCGTATTCGGATGTCGGCAACCTTGGCATGTCGGTGCGGACACTGGGTGCGCTGGTCGAACGCTTTGGCCTGCACGGCCAGCAGCTCGGCGAAGTGGCAATGGGCGCGGTCATCAAGCATTCCAGCGATTGGAACCTGGGCCGTGAAGCCACGCTGTCCTCCGGCCTGTCGCCGTTGACCCCGGGCATCACCCTGCAGCGCGCCTGCGGCACCTCGCTGGACAGCATCATCACCGTGGCCAACAAGATCGCCCTGGGGCAGATCGAATCGGGCATCGGCGGCGGCTCGGACACCACCTCCGACGTGCCGATCGTGTACGGCAAGAAGCTGCGTGCACGCCTGCTGGCCGCCAACCGGGCCAAGAGCACCGGCGACAAGATCCGCGCGCTGACCGCCGGCTTCAAGCTCTCCGAACTCAAGCCCGAGTTCCCCGGCGTGGCCGAGCCGCGCACCGGCAAGAGCATGGGCGACCACTGCGAGGACATGGCCAAGGAATGGAACATCTCGCGTGATTCGCAGGACGAATGGGCGGTCTCCTCGCACAAGAAGCTGGCCGCTGCCTACGAGCGCGGTTTCTTCAATGACCTGATCGCGCCGTTCCGTGGCGTCGAGCGTGACAACATCCTGCGCGCCGATACCTCGCTGGAAAAGCTGGCCACGCTGAAGCCGGCCTTCGACAAGGTCTCGGGCCGCGGCACGCTGACCGCCGCCAATTCCACCCCGCTCACCGATGGTGCCGCTGCGGTGCTGCTGGCCAGCGAGGAATGGGCACGCGCCCACGGCCATGAGCCGCAGGCGTACCTGCGCGATGCCCACGTATCGGCGGTGGATTTCGTGCACGGCGAAGGCCTGCTGATGGCGCCGACCGTGGCCGTGCCGGAAATGCTCAAGCGCAACGGCCTGACCCTGCAGGACTTCGACATCTACGAGATCCACGAAGCCTTCGCCGCGCAGGTGCTGTGCACCCTGCGTGCCTGGGAGAGCGAGGATTACTGCCGCAACCGCCTGGGCCTGGATGCACCGATGGGCCGCATCGACCCGGACAAGATCAACTTGCTGGGTTCGTCGCTGGCTACCGGCCACCCGTTTGCCGCCACCGGCGCGCGCGTGATCGCGACGGCCGCCAAGCAGCTGGCCGAACGCGGCGGTGGCCGCGCGCTGGTATCGATCTGCACCGCCGGCGGCATGGGCGTAGTGGCGATCGTCGAACGCTGATTGCATCCACGCATGGCGTGGATCTACTTAAGAAGACGCCGCCCATCGGGCGGCGTTTTTCTTGGTGGGTGCCGACCGTTGGTCGGCACACCTCAGCCATGCTCACGGCACCCGCGGGTTGCCGAACTCGTCGCGCACCTCATTGGCGTCATACACCGGCGGCTGCGCGGCGGTGGGCAGGTCTTCCACCGTGCTGCGCGGCACGGCATCGCCCACATGCACCAGCGCCACGCTGTCCTCGCCACGCTGCAGGCGCAGCGCATTGGCCAGGCACTGCGCGGCCAGAGCGTGTTCGCCACGCTGGGCAAACGCTTCACCCAGCGCCTCCCATGCCGGCGCACCGGCACCGGCCGCGATGGCCTCGTGCAGGAACGCATCGGCGGCATCCCACTGCTGCTGGGCCAGGGCGATGCGGCCCTGCGCCAGCCGCAGCGCGGCCGAATCCTCATGCACGTTGCGCCAGCGCGCCAGGTTGGCCTGGCGGGTGGCCAGGCGCTCGGCAGGCAGGCGGCCATACAGCGCCACCAGCTCATCGTCCCAGCGATGGTCGAGCGCCTGTTCCAGGGCCAGCAGCGCCGGCTCGTCCCAGTCCAGGGCCACCGCGCGGGTGGCATAGGCGGCCACCACGTCCGGGGTCGGTCGCAGCGCCTTCGGCGTGGCTTCCCACTGCGCGGCCAGCGCGTTCACATCGCCGGCTTCCAGCAGGGCCTGCGCGGCGAGGCGGGCTTCCAGTTCGCTGCTGGCGTCGGTCGGCAGCACCTTGCTCTGCCGCAGCGCGCCCAGCTGGCCGTAAGCCTCGTGCGCGCGCCCGGCCTGGGCCAGCGCTTCGGTACGCAGCCACAGGCCACGCGGCGGCAGCGGCTGGATCGCCGCCACGTCCAGCGCATTGATCGCGTCCACCGGCAGGTCACGCGCCAGCAGCTGTTCGGCGCGCAGCAGCGCATGCAGCGTGGCATCGCTTTCACCCAGGCGCTGCAGCAGCGCCTCGCCCGACGCGGCATCGGCACGCGACTGCGCGCTGCGCACCGCATTGGCCAGCGCCACCGCGCTCACTTCCGGGTCGGCCGCCGCGCCATCCAGCAGCTTTTCCGCACGCTGCCAGTGGCCGTGTTCGTAGGCCTGCAGGCCATCGATCAGGCGCACGCGGCCCTGCTTGCGGCGGTAGCGGCCCCAGGCGCGGAACGGTGCCGCCACCAGGCTCCACAGCAGCCACAGCACCAGCACGCCGATCACCGACAGCAGGGCCACCTTGGGCAGGTTGCTGTGGTAGTCGTAGCCGCCGTAGCGCAGGGTCACTTCGCCGTAGCGGTTCAGGTCATCGGTGCCGAGCCATTGCGCAGCCACCACGCCGATGGCCACGGCCAGCAGCAGTACGACCAGGGATTGCAGGGGTTTCATCGGGCGTTACCTCCGGTCGGTCTGGGAGCGCAGTTGCTGCAGGGTGCTGCCAAGCACGCTGCTCTCGGCCTGCAGGGGGGCCTTGCGCAAGGCATGAAGTTCAGCATGTTGCGCGCGCAGGCCCGGTGAATCCGGCCAGCGCCGCTGCGCCCAGTGGGCCACGCGGTTCAGCGCGGCATCACGGCCGCTGCGGTCGCCACGCTCGATGGCCGCGCGGGCCAGGGTCAGCTCCAGCTGCAGCGCGTCATCGGCGGCAGCGCGCTCGGCCTGGGTCAGCGGGCCGTTCAAGCGGGTCGGGGTGATATCCACGAAGGGCGCAAGCGCCGATTGCCACCACGGCTTGGCAGCCGCTTCGGCCGGCGAGGGCGGCAGCTCGGAGGGCAGCCCCTGCAGCGCCTGGGCCACGGCATTCAGTCGATGCAGTGCCTGCACCCGCGGGCCCGTGCCCAGCGCATCCAGCGCGTCGCGTTCCTGCACCAGCGCCTGGCGCAGGTTCAGGCCTTCGTTGTCCGGCAGGTCGGCCAATGCAGTGGCGGCCTGCGCATACAACCGGCGCGCGCCTTCCACATCGTCGGCGAAGGCCAGCCGTTGCGCGGCCTGGGTCAGCAGCAGCTCGGCCTCGTCGCGCTGCACGGCCTGGCGGCCCTGGTTGGCACTTTCGGTCAGCCGGGTCAGGTTCTCTTCCAGCAGCGCGCTGCGCTGCGACAGGCCCAGCATTTCATCGCGCAGCACGCGGTTGGTGGCGGCCGCATCCTGCAGGCGCTGGCTGGTCGCGCGCTGGTCGCGGCGCAGGGCCTCGACGGTCGCCTCCAGCCCCTTCAGCTGCACGTCCGTGGTCTGTGCCTGTGCCGCCCGGTCGCGCTGCTGTTGCTGCCAGTAGTGCCAGCCGGCGTAACCCGCGGCGCCCAGCACCACCACCACCGCAAGCGGCAGCAGCCAGCGTGCAGGACGGCGGGAGGGGGCAGGTGGCGGGGTGTCGTTCATCGGGCTTCCTTGTCGGCGGCGTCGCCGGCGGGGAGCCAGCAGGCAGCGTTGGACACAGCATTACCGTTGGCGCTGAACCCGGCAAGCGTGTGCCGGGTGCCTGTTCAGGTCGCTGCCGGGGCAGTGAGCGCGGCGTGTGCGGCCGCCGTCATCTGGGTGACGGTGGGCCCTTCGCTGCGCACCACGCGGGCCAGACCCAGCGCCCGCGCCTGCTCGGCCAGGCGCTCGCTGGCGGCCAGCACGATGGCCTGTTCACACAGGTGCTGCTGCCAACCGGGGGACAGCTGCTGCCAGAAGTGCTGCAGGGCCTCGCCGCTGCTGACGGCCAGCAGCCACGGCGTCCCCGAGCGGGCCAATCGCGCCAGCTTTCGCCGCGGTATCACCAGCGGCACCCGCTGGTAGACGTCGGCACGGATGATCCGCGCGCCCGCTGCCTCAAGCTGTGCGGCAATCAGGCCACGGCCGCCGGGCGCGGTCACCAGGCCGATCTCTCTGCCGCGCACGTCAGCCAGCACCGGCAGGCCCAGCAGGCCTTCGCTGTCCATCCGCTGCGGCGCGTGCACCTCGGTGATGCCGTGCACGTGCAGGGCGCGCGCGGTGCCTTCGCCCACGGTCAGCCATGGGCCACGCTGGGCCTCAGGCAGGTGCTGCAGTGCCGCAGCGGCCGCGACCGCAGCCGGGCTGGTGAACACCACCCGCGCGCAGGACAGCGCCCGGTTCAGCCGCTGTTCGACCGCCGCGCCCTGCAGCCGCTGCAGCCGCCACGGCGACAACGCCACGGTGGCCCCGCCCAGCCTGGCCGCAGCCAGCCTCAGCCCGGCATGCTGTCCCTGCGGCCGCAGCGAGATCAGGGTCCAGCCAGTGGGTATCGTATGGTTGGCCATTGACGTCATTATGCGGGCCCTTCGTTGTCGTGGTTGCTGCTCGATGTCCGCTGATGCCCTGACCTCTTCGCTGGCCTCCCTGCAGGACGTGCTTGACTGCATGCCGGCGGTCCGTGCGATGCAGATCCGCCTGGATGGCTACGCCGACGGCGTGCTGCGCATCACCGCGCCGCTGGCCGCCAACGTCAACGACAAGGGCAACGCCTTCGGTGGCAGCCTGGCCTCGGTGCTCACCCTGTCGGGCTGGGCACTGGTCAGCCTGCGCCTGCGCCTGGCCGGGCACGATGCCGAGGTCTACGTGGCCGACAGCAACCTGCGCTACCTGGCCCCGGTCTACGAAGACCTGCACGCCCACGCCGAAACCGCCGAAGCCAGCAGCTGGGATACCTTCCTGGCCACCTTCCGCCAGCGCGGCAAGGCCCGCATCAGCATCGTCGCCCGCCAGCCGGGGGCCGATGGCCGTTCGGCCGCCGAGCTGAGCGGTCGCTTCGTTGCCTTCGCCAAAGGGTAGGATGGCAGGCTGACGTCCTGGGGAAACCACCGATGCGCCGCCTGATCCAGTTCCTGATGTGCTCCCTGCTGCTGGTCAGTGCCGTGGCCGGTGCCGCTGCCGACGACCTCACCCGCAAGCAGCGCAAGCTGCTGGAAGAGACCCAGATCGCCTACGGCGCGACCATCCGCTGGGGCAGCATGGACGATGCCATTGCCTACCTGGACCCGGAGCTCCGCAAGGAAAAGCCGCCCACCGAGTTCGAGCTCAACCGTTACGCGCAGCTGCGCGTGTCCTCCTACCGCGAGCGCAGCAGCGCCTCGCTGGACGGTGGCCAGGTCGAGCGCCGGGTGGAAATCGGGGTGATCAACCAGAACACCCAGGCCGAGCGCACCGTGGTGGTGGTCGAGCGCTGGCGCTGGGACCCGGAAGCCAAGCGCTGGTGGCAGGCGGCCGGCCTGCCGGACCTGTGGAAGGGGCAGTGACGGGCCCCCTGCGGCTTGTGCGACAATCGGCGCCCGCTTAATCGACCCGTGACCTGAGTGAATTACGAAGAGTTGCTGGCCTTTGCAGGCCGAAACCCGATGCTGTCCGCTGCCCTGGTCGGCCTGACCGTGGCCCTCATCGTCACTGAAACCCGCCGCCTGTTCCGGGGCTACAAGGGCATCAAGCCGGCCGAGCTGACCCACCTGATGAATGCCGGTGGTGCGGTCGTGGTCGATCTGTCGCCCAGCGCTGACTTCGAAAAGGGCCACATCGCCGGCAGCCGCAGCGCCCAGGCCAGCGCCTTCAACGCCGAGCACAAGCTGGTGGCCAACGCCAAGCAGAGCCCGGTGGTGCTGGTGTGCCGCAGCGGCAACGCCTCGGAAACCGCCGCCAAGACGCTGAAGAAGGCCGGTTTCGAGAAGGTCTTCGTGCTGGAAGGCGGCATTCCCGCCTGGCAGCAGGCCGAGTTGCCGCTGGTCAAGGGCCGCAACTGATTGCAGGGGATGGCGGAACTGGCCTTGTATGGGCCTGCCGCCGCCCCCAATCCTGTAGTTCGACACTCGTTTTCATTGCATTCATTGGAGTTACTGGAAATGTCCGAAGAGATCACCAACGGCGCCGCTGCGCCGGTCGATGCCGCTACCGGCCCCGCATTCACCGTCGAGAAGATCTACGTCAAGGACGTTTCCTTCGAATCGCCGAATGCCCCGACCATCTTCAATGACCAGGTGCAGCCGGAACTGCAGCTCAACCTGAACCAGCAGGTGCAGCGCCTGGGCGAGAACGCCTTCGAAGTCGTGCTGGCCGTCACCCTGACCTGCCAGGCCGGTGAGCGCACCGCCTACGTGGCCGAAGTGAAGCAGGCCGGCGTGTTCGGTCTGGTCGGCCTGGACCCGCAGTCCATCGACGTGCTGCTCGGCACCCAGTGCCCGAACATCCTGTTCCCGTACGTGCGCCAGCTGGTCAGCGACCTGATCCAGGCCGGCGGCTTCCCGCCGTTCTTCCTGCAGCCGATCAACTTCGAAGGCCTGTACGCAGAAACCCTGCGCCAGCGCCAGGAGCAGGGCGACGCACCGTCGCTGGCTGACTCCGAGCCGGCCGGCAACGCCTGATCCCCGCTGCGACGTCACGGATGAGCACTACCGCTGACAAGATCGCCGTGCTGGGCGCGGGTTCCTGGGGAACCGCGCTGGCCACCCTGCTTGCCCGGCACGGTCACCCGACCGTGCTGTGGGGGCGCGATGCCGCCGTGGTCGAAGCCATCGACCAGCGCCACGAGAACCCGCGTTACCTGCCGGGCATCCTCCTGCCGGAAAGCCTGCGTGCGACCACCGACATGGCGGCCGCCCTGCAGGATGCCGCCTGGGTGCTGGTGGTGACCCCGTCGCACGCGTTCAACGAAACCGTGCGTGCGCTGGCACCGCTGCGTCCGGCTGGTGCCGGCGTGGCGTGGGCCACCAAGGGTTTTGAACCCGGTTCGGGCCGCTTCCTGCATGAAGTGGCGCGCGAGATCCTGGGGGACGACGTGCCGCTGGCCGTGGTCACCGGGCCGTCGTTCGCCAAGGAAGTGACCCTGGGCCTGCCCACCGCCATCACCGTGCACGGCGACGTGCCGGAGTTCGCACAGACCGTGGCCGAAGCCATGCATGGCCCGGCGTTCCGCGCCTATACGGGCGATGACATGGTGGGTGCCGAGCTGGGCGGCGCGATGAAGAACGTGCTGGCCGTGGCCACCGGCGTAGCCGATGGCATGCAGCTGGGCCTGAACGCCCGTGCCGGCCTGATCACGCGTGGCCTGAACGAGATGCTGCGGCTTGCCGCCGCCATCGGTGCCAAGCCGGAAACCCTGATGGGTCTGGCTGGCCTGGGCGACCTGGTGCTGACCTGCACCGGGGACCTGTCGCGTAACCGCCGCCTGGGCCTGGCCCTGGGCCGCGGGCAGACGCTTCAGGATGCCGTGCGCGAAATCGGTCAGGTGGTGGAATCGGTGCAGACCGCCGACGAAGTGATGCGACAGGCGCGCCGCCATGGCATCGACCTGCCCATCTCTGATCGCGTGCGTGCCGTGCTGCACGGCGAGCAGACGCCTGAAGAAGGCCTGCGCGCCCTGCTGGCGCGGGAACAGAAACCGGAATACCCGGACACGCTGTTCAAGTGAATCGAAAAACCCCGGCCACGCGCCGGGGTTTTTTTCTGCGGATGAAACCCGACGGTAGCGCCGGGCCATGCCCGGCGGAATGCCGGCACCGCGTAGAATCCCACCACCGCGCCCCACACACCCAAGGACAGGGAATGACGTCTCGCAACATTGGCCTCTCATGGATGATCGCGCTGTTGGCCGCGTGTTCGCAGGCCCCAGCACCGCAGGCGGGCACCGATTCCGCGCCGTCCGCTGCAACGCCAACCGACGCGCCCGCCGCCGTGGTCGAACCCGAACCGAATATCGAAGACGATGTGGACCCTTCGGTGTGGGACAACGAAGGCGAGCCGGAAGAACAAACCCCCGGCGCCGAACTCACCTGCAAGGACAATCCGCTGGCCACCCACTTCTTCACCCTGGTGGGCGGCAACACCGTGGACGACTGCGGCCGCAAGGACGCGAAGGTGCTGGCCGCCTTCAACACCCTGATGCAGAACACGGCAGCGGCCGAGGCCAGCGACAAAGAGATTCCACCGCTGCGCAAGCGCCTGCTGAGCGGGCCCAGTGGCCCGGGCAAGCTGGTGGTGATGCAGGGCGAGCCGTGGTGGTTCTACACCGCGTGCCAGGCCCACGATTGCCCGGGGACGGCGCTGGCCATGCTGTACTCGCCCGCGCAGTCGAAGATGGTCGGCCGCCTGACCGCGCGCTGCCGCGTGTGGTGGCTGGGCGAACCCAGCGCCGAGCAGCGCGAGCAGATCGCGCAGCTGCGCCCGCTGGATGATGCTGCGTTGACCGAAGACAGCGCGCTCTGCGACTGAGGCGGCGGAATGCATGACCGCGCGTGGCCCATCCACGCATGGCGTGGATCTACTGCGGCAATCGCAAAGGTAGCGCCGGGCCGTGCCCGGCGGAATGCCGGCACCGCGCGTGGTGCATCCACGCATGGCGTGGATCTACTGCGGCAATCGCAGAGGTAGCGCCGGGCCGTGCCCGGCGGAATGCCGGCACCACGCGTGGCCCATCCACGCATGGCGTGGATCTACTGCGGCAATCGCAAAGGTAGCGCCGGGTCATGCCCGGCGCGTTGCCTGCACCGCGTGTCATTCCTCCGGGCGCATGCGCGCGCTGGCCTGCCCGTTGATCGCCAGGCACGCCATGACCAGTCCCTCCATCACCCGGTCACCGGGGTAGTCCTCTTCGGGTCCGTTCTGGCGGACGCGTTCGCCTGCCAGCAGCATTTCCAGGGCGATGGTCAGGCCGGCCCGTGCGCAGTCTGCATCGGCCAGGGCGATGCGACGGCCGATACGCAGCGACGGTTCGGGCCAGGGCTGGCCGTCGGCGGCGGCACCGCGTCCGATGTCTTTCAGGGCGCGGATGAAGGCGCTGCCCTTGCGGGGCGCGTCCTCGTCTTCGGTGTTGGCGGGGGTGTTGGCGGGAAACTTCGGTGTGGTCATGGCGAGAGCTCCGTGCAGGACAGACGGTAGCCGCCACACGAAGGTGGCGGGCGGAGACGTGGCTCGAAAACCGGGAGATCACACACACGACCGGCAGGCGCGAGGCCTCCACGCTCCGCCCGCCATAACCGGCAGACGGATTGCCAGCCGGCGCCACGCGGGTGACGCCGGCTGGCAAGCGCAAACAACATTGTGTGATCTGACGGGTTTTCGAGGCCCGGCCACCCGTTGTCGGTGGCACGTCATCTGTACTCGCTGGGTTGCGCTGCGCCCATCAGACAAGTTGCAAACTCGTTTGATGCAAGACGCATTCGGCATTCTTGCATGCTGTTAAGCCGCGCCAGAGTCAGGCGCCGCAAGGCCCGCCAGCGTGTGGGGAATATGCGACACGCGTCGAGGTTGATGAAGCACGACAAGAGAATGCTGCACGCCGATAGCGACAGAGCTGAGTCCATTCCAAGCGCGAAACTACTTGCGCGAGAGAACGAGCTTCCCCCTTGTGTTGGAAGCGATCTTGTACCTGCGCAGAGAATTGAGCGCTCCGACACCACCGGCTGCTATGGCAATAGCGACTGCTGACGTGGCGGTGGATAGCCCAAGGATTGACACTGCACCTACACCAACGACCGCGCTGGCAGGAGCGGCCGTGCCCCCTGTGCCGAGCGCAAGAATTACTGCTACCGCTATTGCACCTAGAGCAATGGCCCATGCGGCCTTGCCAGTGGCCTTGATTCTGACAACTTTCCTTGCCAGATCGCCTTCGATCTCTATCGTGTCATCTCCATTCCTGAGTGCTTCCCCAAGATCCTTCTCATTGCTGACTGCCATGGTGCCTCTCTTGTTGATGATGCTCTGGTTAGAGCGAAGCTGTTGGTAGGTGGACGATGGGTCAGACAGAGTGTCGCCTTACCTCAAGGACCGAACGATGACCTTGCTTGTACAAGCCTCGGATAGAACCATCCTTTGAGGAGCACCTCACAGCGTATTCCTCATCGAGAACCTTGCGTATCATGATGCTCTCCTCCACTTCCTCTCCTCGCCGCAGCGTGTTGCCACCAGTGCCTCCACGTGAAATCCGGAAAGCTACATTTCCACTACTGCGACGCTTCATCTGCACCGGGAAGACTTCAGCGCCGCTTTTAAGAATGAAGCTGAAGGCAAGGGAAAAGCGCTCTTGGCTTGCTGCCATGAAAATTTCCTTGGTGAACGTGGTTTGAGTTCCAAGACACCCAGCGCTCCGGCGAAAGTTGCACTGGTAGCACTCCGCTTGAATATTCTCGATGCTATTGGATCCCCCGAGATAGATGGGAATCTTATGCCCCTTGGTCCAAGTGTGCTTGTAGCGCGTGTCAGGGCGCGGCGGGACTAAGGACCAGCTCCTGCCACAGACTGCGCAGGCTGGACTGTTGGCAAGAAGCTGGGACCATTCGCGTGCCGTGTGGCTGCCTCCGTTGGCCAAAATTCTCAGCTGTCGGACCTTTGCCCGCTGATTGCGGCAGTCCATGCAACGGTTCCAACCGTTAAAGCGATTGCCCCCGCATTTGCTGCAAGTCTTCATCTGTAATCCCAACTGCATCCTGTGCAAAGTTACTCAGTGTCACTCCTACCGGCGGGCAATACCGCAGACATTCGCTTCGATGGGAAACTCATCACGAGGTGGGTAGAACAGCACGCCACCCTTGTCCCTGAAATCCTGCAGAAGGTCGAGCAGCAGCGAAATCGCCAGGCGCAGCGCCTGCAGCGAACTGCCGCCATGCCCAACGCGCAGCGCCTTGAAGAGGGGGGTGAACTGCCACAGGGCAGGCCCAGCCAGCAGGACTGCCACCTCCCGCATACGGATTGCCGATCTCGACGAAATCTCGAATGCATTCTCACCTGGCCGCTGGCCCCAGATCACCTCAGTTGCGATCATTGCGTCCATTCAGCGCTTGCCCTATCCATGCGGCTAGGTGCAGATATCGGTCATTGCGGGTGACAAGTCAACGTGTGGAATGTGGCTCTGGCGGGCCTGCGGCATTACACGTTGCATTGCCACTCCGTGCGAAGGCAGGGAAGGTACTTTCATTGCGTTCCTGTCCGATAGCTCGTTGAGAACGTGGCCCTTCTCGAACGCGGACTGGATGACCTGCCAGCCTACTTCCCCCAGCGCCATCCCGGCGGTGCGCCTTTCAGCCAGCAGACCAGCACAAGCACCAGCACCACCGCCCACGTGTACAGCTGGAATGCCAGGGGCCGGTGGAACGGGGAGAACAGGAACGGCCCGCCAGCAGCAGTGCGAGTGCCACGGCGTAAACCACCCAGCCCTGCCAGGCGCAGGGCAGTCCCCAGCCCCAGCCGTATCGCTTCCGTGTGAACCAGTACGTCTTCTCGTCCATGCCAGTCTTGTACCACCTTGTGGGCGCCGCTCCAACCGTCACCCGCATTCACCCCGCAGCAGCGAGAATAGGGAGCCGGGCACGCGCTGATGCGTGCCACTCACTGCCTGCAGGATCGCGAAGATGTCCAACACTCCTTTTGGCGAATCGTCATGCGCTGCCGCCGCCAGCGGTTGCGTCGAGGTTCGCGGTGCGCGCGAGCACAACCTGAAGAATGTCGACGTCTCCATTCCGCGCAATGCACTGGTGGTGTTCTCCGGCGTCTCGGGTTCCGGCAAGTCATCGCTGGCCTTCGGTACCGTGTATGCGGAGGCGCAGCGACGCTACTTCGAGTCCGTCGCGCCCTATGCGCGGCGGCTGATCGACCAGGCGGGCGTGCCCGATGTGGATGCGATCGACGGGCTGCCGCCAGCGGTGGCGCTGCAGCAGCAACGCGGTGCCAGCAACGCGCGGTCATCGGTGGGTAGTGTCACCACGCTGTCCAGCCTGGTGCGCATGATGTATTCGCGGGCCGGTACCTATCCCGCCAGGCAGCCCATGCTGTACGCCGAAGATTTCTCGCCCAACACGCCGCAGGGCGCCTGCACCACCTGCCACGGCCTTGGCCACGTGTACGAGGTGACCGAGGCGTTGATGGTGCCCGACCCCTCGCTGAGCATCCGTGAGCGCGCCATCGCTTCCTGGCCGCCGGCATGGCATGGCCAGAATCTGCGCGACATCCTGGTCACGCTGGGCTACGACATCGACGTGCCGTGGAAGACGCTGCCGAAGAAAGCCCGGGACTGGATCCTGTTCACCGAGGAAGCGCCGAGCGTGCCGGTCTATGCCGGCTTCACCCCCGCCGAGACCCGTGCCGCACTCAAGCGCAAGCAGGAGCCCAGCTACATGGGTACCTATACCGGCGCGCGCCGCTACGTGCTGCACACGTTTGCCAACACGCAGAGTGCGCTGATGCGCAAGCGCGTGTCCCGCTACATGGAAGGCAAGCTGTGCCCGGCCTGCGAGGGCAAACGTCTGAAGCCCGAAGCCCTCTCGGTCACTTTCGCAGGCGTGGATATCGGCGAGTTCATGCGGCTGCCTCTGGATCAGCTGGCCGAGCTGCTGCAGCCGGTGGCGGAAGGGGATTTCAGCGCCTACAGCAAGGGCGCGTTGTCGGAGGAGAAGCAGCTGGCCGCCCAGCGGCTGGCGGGCGGGGTGATGGCGCGCGTGCACCAGCTGCGTGGCTTGGGCCTGGGCTATCTGTCTCTGGATCGCGCAACGCCGACGCTGTCTGCCGGCGAACTGCAGCGCCTGCGGTTGGCCACGCAGTTGAGCTCGCTGCTGTTCGGCGTGCTGTATGTGCTCGATGAGCCCTCGGCGGGCCTGCACCCGGCCGACAGCAAGGCGCTGTACGACGCACTGGACCGGCTGCGCGACGGCGGCAATTCGGTGTTCGTGGTCGAACACGATCTGGAGCTGATGCGTCGCGCGCAGTGGCTGGTGGACGTGGGTCCGGAGGCGGGCGAGCACGGTGGACGCGTCCTTTACAGTGGCGAGCCCGAAGGCCTGCGCCAGGTCGCGGAATCGCGCACGGCGCGTTACCTGTTCGACCAGGTCGCTGCGCCCGCCAGCCGGGAACGCAGCGCGGAGAGCTGGTTGGAGCTGCAGGACATCCACCGGCACAACCTGAAGGGAGTGGACGCGCAGGTGCCGCTGGGCCTGCTGACCGCGGTGACCGGCATTTCCGGCTCGGGCAAATCCAGCCTGATGGCGCAGGCCTTGCCGGAGCTGATGCTGCTGCACCTGGGCCATGAGCCGGTGGAGGACACCGCTGAAACCACACCGACCGATGGCCCCACGGTAATTGAAGCAACGCGCGGCCGGCTGTCTGGCGATGTGGATGCCATCCAGCGTGTCGTGCAGGTGGACCAGAAGCCGATCGGCCGCACGCCGCGTTCCAACCTGGCCACCTACACCGGCCTGTTCGATCACGTGCGCAAGCTGTTTGCCGCGACGCCGGCCGCACGCCGTCGAAAGTTCGACGCAGGGCGCTTCTCCTTCAACGTGGCCAAGGGCCGCTGCGAAACCTGCGAAGGCGAAGGCTTCGTCAGCGTCGAACTGCTGTTCATGCCCAGCGTCTATGCGCCGTGCCCCACCTGCCACGGTGCGCGTTACAACGAGGCCACGCTGAAGGTGCTGTGGAATGAGCGCACCATCGCCGAGGTCCTGCAGATGACGGTGGACGAAGCGCATGCGTTCTTCAGCGAAGAGGATGCCATCGCACGCCCGCTGCACCTGCTGCAGGAAATCGGCCTGGGCTATCTGCGGCTGGGCCAGCCGGCCACCGAGCTTTCAGGCGGTGAGGCGCAACGCATCAAGCTGGCCACCGAGCTGCAGCGCAGCCAGCGCGGGCGCAGCCTGTACGTGCTGGATGAACCCACCACCGGTCTGCACGCATCTGACGCGGACCGGCTGATGGTGCAGCTGCAGCGCCTGGTGGAGGCGGGAAACACGGTGGTGATGATCGAGCACGACATGCGCGCGGTCGCGCAGGCGGATTGGGTGATCGACGTCGGCCCAGGTGCAGGTGGAGCGGGCGGCACCATCGTGGCGAAGGGAACGCCGCATCAGGTCGCGCGTGCGAAAGGCAGCAGGACGGCGTCGTTCCTGGCGCGGGAGTTGTCACCGCAGGGCAGGCGGTAGCGTCACCTTATGGCACGGTGATCTGCGCTTCCAGCCAGCGCACCGCCTTGGCTTCGCTGGCGTTGGCCGTGGTCAGGAAGCCAGCGCGCTCGTCCGGCTGGATAGGGCCGCCATGAACGATCTGCAGGCGATCAACGAACGACGTCGTGGTCAGGTACAGCATCGTTCCGTCCTGCAGCCGATAGCCGGTATTGCCCGTTGCGAGACCGGCCGTGGGTGCGCCAAAGCTGCGCGTGTGCGGGCGGCCGCGGAAGGCCACGACGACGGCCTCGCCAGCGCTTGCGGTTCTGCCCGACGTCAGCACCGCGACAGGCATCCGAGCCAGATCGGGGAGCGTCCCTGCGCCATCAGCCGCTTCAACATGCCAGGCACGGCGGGTGCCGTCCCGGTGCTGGAACCACCCGATGGACTGGTCTCGCAGCAGAGGTTCAAGACCCGCAAGCATCGGCCACATGTTGCCGCCGGTGTTGCCACGCAGGTCCACCACCCAGGCACGCACACCTGCACGGCTGCCGGCATGCAGTGCCTGTGCGACCGATGTTGAATATCGCCGTTTCAGCACGGGGTCGCTACCGCGGAAGCCCGGTACCTCGACATAGCCAACATCGTTGCCCAGCAGCTTGAAGCGCGCAGGCTCGAACGTTGCCTGCTCCCGGGAGCGCGCGGACACGAGACGGTCCGGATCCATCAGGAAGCTGTGACCGTCTCCCAACGCCTTCAGCAGATCCTTGATGGCACGTCGCGCTTCTCCTGGCGTGGCATCGCCGGCAGGTTGCCAGCGTGCGCGGAAGTCGGATGGCAGGTTCGAGGCCTGCAGTGCGTGGGCCGCAACGACGTCCGCCGCTTCCCGGTACAAGTCCACTCCGGAGGGCACGGCCTTCGCCGAGGGGTGCAAGGTGACGCCCCGCATTGCATAGCCGCCACCGCCTCGCACTGAAGTGACAACTTCGACCAGGGTCGTGCGTGGCGATACCTCCACGGCCAACTGGGTGCTGTGCAGCCTGGCGGGCCCCTGGATACTGCGACGGACCCGGTCCTGCTTGCGCCAGCCATCATAGGAGGTGAGCGTCACCAGGACCGTCGATCCGGCATCGACCTCGGTGTCGGCCAGCGTGAGCAGGTACTGCGTATTACGACCCTCTGTCCGGACCGCATAGGCATAGCCGCAGGTCTTCGCAAGGTCTGTCGACACCTTGATGGCGGCGCCAGCTTGCGACTCCGGGGAACCTCCGAAGCTCATCGTACAGGTCGTTCCGATGTCACGGATTCCCACGCGCCAAGGTTTTGCAACCGTGGACAGGAATACTGCCATCGCCAAGAGCAGGATCAGGGCGACCAGCGATGCAACGACAAGGAGAATCCATCGACCCCGATGGTGGTGATGCTTGTTCGAGTCATTCTGCGTCTGCATCTGCGCGACCATTCCGTCCTTGGCGTCGGCCACCAGTCTAGCGGCTATGCGCCACCGGTATGGCCATCGGCCAACAGTACATAACCACTCGGCATTTCTGCATTGGGCCGCGAGCGGGGTTAATGAATGTGCAATGTCTGGCGCGCCCCTCGCGGCGCGCAGGCGGCGCCTCCCCCACTACTCGTACGCCCCACGATGACGACTGCTCGTTCCTCACTGCGCCCGCGATTGCTGGCGTTGGCGGTGTTGCTTGCCACCGCGTCCCCCGCACTGCATGCCCAGTCCACCACCGGCGCCATCGCCGGCCTCGCGCCTCCTTCGGCGCAGCGCATCTTCGTCCGCAGCGACACCGGCCTCACCCGTGAGGTGACGGTGGATGCGCGTGGCCGCTACACCATCAGCCAGCTGCCGCTGGGCCGCTATTCGGTGGAAGCACGCGATGCCGACGGCAAGGTGCTGCAGACCCGCGAGGGCGTTGCGCTGACGGTGGGCACCAGTACCGAGGTCTCGTTCGGTGAGGTCACGCGCCTGGATGGCGTGCAGGTCAGCGCCGATCGCGCGGCCGCCGCGATCGACGTCAGCAGCGTGGATTCGCGCACGGTGATCACCGCCGAGCAGCTGCAGCGCCTGCCGCTGGGCCGCTCGGCCGAGGCCATCGCCCAGCTTGCACCAGGCGTGGTCGGCAACGGTGGCAACGGCAGCTATGCCGGCCCGACCGGCGCGCAGCTGGTCAGCTTCGGCGGTTCGTCGGCGGCAGAGAACGCGTACTACATCAACGGCTTCAACAGCACCGATCCGCTGCGTGGCCTGGGCGGCCTGACGCTGCCCTATGGCAGCATCGACCAGCAGGAAATCTACACCGGCGGCTACAGCGCCAAGTACGGCCGTTCCGATGGTGGCGTCATCAATGCCGTCGGCAAGCGCGGCACGAACGACTGGCACTTCGGTGGACAGTTCACCTGGGAACCTGCCTCCACCCGCTCCGACAAGGACGACGTGCGCTACCCGGGCGACGGTGCGCTGTATTCGCCGGAGAGCAAGGACCGCGAGTGGGTGACCACGCAGAGCATCTACGCCGGCGGCCCGCTGATCGAAGACAAGCTGTTCTTCTTCGGCTCCTACGAACTGGAGCGCCGCGAAGGCACCGACGTCAAGAACGTCGAGGCGACCAATTCCTACTCGAAGTATGAGTACAACCGTCCGCGCTGGTACGCCAAGCTGGACTGGAACATCACCGACAACCACCTGCTGGAGCTGACCGGCGCCTCCAGCCGCAACGTGTTCCGCGGTGACATCTTCGCCTACGACTACGACACGCTGACCCGTGGCGCGCAGCGCGGCAAGGAAGACACCACCAAGACCGGCGGCGACCTGTGGACGGCCAAGTACACCGGCTACCTGACTGATCGCCTCACCGTGAGTGCGCAGTACGGCGAGATGAAAACCGATGATTACATCGGCAATCCCGCCTACGACGGCAGCCTGACCTACATCAACAGCGCCAACCTGCAGAACCCGGCGCTCAACGGCGGCACGCCGATCACCAACGCGCAGACCACCTCGCTGCTGGTCGACCCCGCGCGCGGCAACCGCAGCAACAACCTGCGTCTGGATGCGAACTATGTCCTGGGCGACCACAGCATCACCGTGGGCATCGACAACCAGAACGCACGCGCGCTCAACCGTGGCTCGGTGGCATCGGCCGATGGCTACTACTGGATCTACGGCCAGTCGAACCCGAACGTGCCGATCAACACCGGCCTGGGCGTGCCGGCCACCGGCGGCATCCGCAATGGCCAGGACGGCTACTACGTGCGCCAGTACATCTACAGTGCATTGGCCTCGGTGCGCGCATCGCAGCGTGCACAGTACATCGAGGACAACTGGCAGGTGACCGATCGCCTGCTGCTCAACCTGGGCCTGCGCCTGGACCAGTTCACCAACTACAACCGCGATGGCGACGCCTACATCAAGCAGACCAGCGGGCAATGGGCACCGCGCCTGGGCTTCAGCTGGGATGTCGGCGGCGACGGCCGCTTCAAGGTGTTCGGCAACGTGGGTCGCTACTACCTGGCGTTGCCGCTGAACCCGGCGTTCAATGCGGCCGGTGCAACGCTGGCGACGTCCACCTACTACACCTACGGCGGCATCGACAGCAACGGCTACCCGACCGACCTCACCCAGTTCTCCGATGCGGTGTCGTCCAACAACAACTACGGTCTGCTGCCGGACGCGAAGACGGTGGCCACCTCCGGCATCAAGCCGTCGTTCCAGGATGAATTCATCCTCGGCTTCACCAAGGCACTGGGCCAGGACTGGGTGTACGGCGCGAAGGCGACGTACCGCGTGCTGCGCAGCGGCGTGGATGACTACTGCGATATCGATGCGGTGCTCGGCAAGGCCAGCAGCCTTGGCTACAACGTCACCAAGGACAGCAACCCGGTCAGCTGCTGGCTGATCAACCCCGGCCGCGCGAATACCTTCAATCTGGTCGACACCGGCGGCAACTACGTGAGCGTGCCGCTGACCAATGCCGAGATGGGCTTCCCGAAGTTCAAGCGCAACTACTATGCGGTGAACCTGTCGCTGGAGCATCCGTTCGATGGCCGCTGGTACGGCCGCGCGGACTACACGTGGTCGCGCAGCTACGGCACCACCGAAGGCCAACTGCTGTCGGGCATCGGCCAGACGGCGGTGTCGACCACGCAGGCCTGGGATTACGCCCAGCTGATGGAGCACACCAATGGGCCGCAGAGCAACGACCATACCCACCAGTTCAAGCTGCACGGCTACTACCAGCTGACGCCGGAATGGCTGGTCTCGGCCAACGTGCGGGTGATCTCGGGCACGCCGTTCAGCGCGCTGGGTTCGTATGGCCCGGACTTCGAAGATCCCTCCGGCTATGGCATCGCCTACCACTTCTACAACGGCCAGCCGGCGCCTCCGGGCAGCCAGGGGCGGCTGCCGTGGCTGAAACAGCTGGACCTGGGCGTGTCCTATCGCCCGGCCGTGGCCGAGGGTCGACTGGGCTTCAACCTGGATGTGTTCAACGTGTTCAACAGCCAGGTGGCGCTGTGGAAATCGCCGTACTCCGAGCTGGACCCGGGCCAGCCTGACCCGCTGTACGGCGCAGCGACCGTGCGCCAGGCACCGCGCTCGCTGCGGGTGAGCGTGAGTTACGACTACTGAGGCAGAGGCGCGGGGCGGGTGGGGGAAGGAACCCCTGCCCGCCGGCGGGGTGCTGATCCCTACCCGCTCGCTTGCGGCCCGCTGCACCGGCAGGATGCAAAGTGATTGATGCGCCCCGGGCCGCCAGCGTGCACAATCTGCCCCGGACTGGGCATGACGCCCGGTGACGCTTCGCGTCAGGTCCGGGGGGACCGCACGGAGCACTCAACAGGGGATCATCATGTTGGATTCGCTTTATCCGGCAGGGCCGTCGGCCGTACCTGCACAGCTGACCGCGCCCAGTGCCGCCTATCGCCGCCACGCATGGCTGGCCGTGGCGGGCCTGCTTGCCTTTGCCATCGCCTACTTCGCCCTGATGGGCTGGTTTGGCTGGACGGCCATCCGCATGCTGCGCTCACTGTTGTCCGGCGAGGGCGGCAACACGTTCATCAACGGCCTGGTCGGCGCCTGCGCGCTGTTCCTGTCGGTGTTCATGGCCAAGGGGCTGTTCTTCCTCAAGCGCGGCACGGCTTCGAAGGAGATGGAGCTGAAGCCGGCCGAACAGCCCGAGCTGTTCGCATTCCTGCACCGTCTGGCCGACGAGGCCGGTGCGCCGCGCCCGAAGCGGGTGTATCTGTCGGCGCGCGTCAACGCCGGCGTCTTCTACGATCTGTCGCTGTTCAATCTGCTGCTGCCGTCGCACAAGAACCTGGATATCGGCCTGGCGCTGGTCAACACGCTGAACCTGACCGAGTTCAAGGCGGTGCTGGGCCACGAGTTCGGCCACTTCGCGCAGCGCACGATGGCGGTTGGGCGCTGGGTCTATATCGCCCACCAGATCGCCAGCCAGCTGGTGGCACGGCGTGATGCGCTGGACGGCTTCCTGGCGGGTCTGTCGCGGACGGACGTGCGTATCGCCTGGGTGGGCTGGGTGCTGTCCCTCATCATCTGGGCCATCCGCTCGCTGGTGGACACGGCTTTCAGCGTGGTGGCGCTGTCCGAGCGCGCGCTCTCGCGTGAGATGGAATACCAGGCCGATCTGGTCGCCGCTTCGCTGGCGGGCAGCGATGCACTGGTGCATGCCCTGCACCGGCTGGGCGCAGCCGACGAAGCCTGGGACAGGGCGCTGGCCTTCGCTTCGCGCGAGTTCGATGCCGGGCGCCCGGTGGCTGACCTGTTCGCGGTGCAGGCGCGCATGCTGGACAACCTGCGCAGGGTGTCGCCCGATCCGATGTATGCCGATCCGCCGCCACTGCCCGAGCAGGAGCGCGAGCTTCACCGGGTGTTCCGCAACCAGACGGTGCGCGTGCCGCAGATGTGGTCGACCCACCCGGCCAATGCCGACCGCGAGAACAACCTGAAGCGGCGCTACGTGGCTGCGGCCATTGATGAGCGCCCGGCGATGCTGCTGTTCCGCGATGCCGACGCGCTGCGTCAGCAGATCACCCGCGACATGCTGCGCGAGACACCGGAAGCATTCGCCGATGGCGCCGAAACGCTGCAGCGCCTCGACGCGGAATTCAAGATCCGCGCGATGCAGCAGCGCTACCAGGGCATCTACCTCCGGCGCTCCTTCCTGCGCGGTGTCGCGTCGCCCACCGAGCTGTTCCTGGGCACGCTGCCGGCATTGGACAATGCGCAGCTGCGTGAACGCATCGCCGCGCTGTATGCGCCGGCGCATGGCCAGTCGTTGCAGCAGCTGCAGCGCTTGCAGGAAGAACGCGGGACGCTGGATGCGGCGCGCGCCGGCCAGCTGCGTGCGTCCGGAAACCGGTTGCACTGGCGTGACCAGGTGCTGGACACGCGCGGCCTGGGGCCTGCCATTGCGACGCTGGATGCGGAAATCGCGCCGCTGCAGCAGGCCGTGCTGCAGCACGACCAGGCATGCCGCAGCCTGCATCGCCTTGCCGCCCGCCGTAACGGCGAAGGCTGGGAAGAACTGCTGGACGGGCAGATCAAGCTGCTGCATTTCTGTGAGCACGTTGAGGCGGACCTGCGTGATGCGTACGGGGTCTACGTCAATACGCTGCAGGTGGTGACCTCTGCCAAGCGCGTGTCCGACAAGGCGCTGGGCCGTCTGATCGGTGACGCGGCGGTGCTGCAGAAAGCGCTGACGTACATCTATGGCCACGCCGAGGCATGCATTGCCGATGAAACCGTGATCGCCCACGGCGGCACGCCGCTGAGCGAGGCGCTCGGTGACCTGGGCCTGGCCGAGCCGATGCCGTCCAACATCAACGATTGGGTCCGGCGCGTGGATGCCTGGGTGGGCCACACCTGTGGCGTGCTGTCCCGGTTGCGTGCAGCGGCGCTGGAAGCGCTGCTGGCCAACGAAGATGCCGTGGTCCAGCGGCTGGATGCGGCCGGGACCCTACCGGCCGCGCCTGCCGCGTCGCAGGTTCCCGCGGGCTACCCCGTGCTGCTGGCTGGCCAGGAGCGCAAGCTGCGGGCCAGGCTGGGCTGGTGGGACAGGTTCCAGAACGCCGACGGCTGGATGGCAGGTATCGCACGCGGCGCGATCGCCGTGTCGATCGTGGTGGGTATGCTGGTGGTGGGCATGCGCACCGGCACCGCCACGGTATCGCTGTACAACGGGCTGGCGATTCCGGTGCGGGTCACCGTCGATGGCAGCAGCGTTTCATTGAAGCCGCTGCAGAGCGCCAGCGTGGACGTGGCGCCGGCCGCCACCCACACGGTCGTGACCCACAGTGCTGATGGACAGCTGATCGAGTCCTTCGACAGTGAGCGCATCTCCGGGCGTTCGCATTTCACCTACAACGTGGCCGGTGCGGCACCGCTGGTCGAATGGTCGGCCGTATACGGTGGCGCACAGCAGGATGAAGAGCGCCCCCTGGGGGCGCAGCGCTGGATGGCCACCGGTGCCGACTACGTTCTGCAGGACCCCCCGGATTCCATCACGACCAGCAAGTACGACAAGAGCGGCAGGCGCTCGGTACTGTCGGCGATGGGCGAGCTGACGCCGCAGCAGCAGGCCAGCCTGGTGGACAACGACGACCAGCGCAGGGCCATGGTGCTGGCACACGCCCGCTGGGATGCCCCGGACTCGCGCCACCTGCCGATGTGGCTGGCCATGAGCGCGATATACCCGGACGCAGTGCAGGGCGTGGTCGACGAACGCCTCGCGCGTCATCCCGAAGACGTGGTGGCGCTGCGCCTGCAGCAGGACATCAGCAAGGACCAGCATGAGGCGGTCTGCGCGCGCCAGCAGCAGATGGCCGCGCGCACGCCCGCGTCTTCGTCGCTGGCTTATCTGGGCGTGCGCTGCATGCCCGATGGCCCGGCACAGGATGCAGCCTTCCTGGCCGGGCACCGCCGCTGGCCACAGGACCCGTGGTTCACGCTCGCGGTGGGCTATACGCTTGCCGCGGGTGGGGACTGGGGCGCTGCCGATCAGGCGCTCTCGCAGGCGGCGAAGGTGCCGCAGACCGCTGAGTTCGCGGTAATGGAGCTGGCGCGCGTCAAGCGTATGCTGGGCGCAAGCCATCAGGACCTGGCACCGCTGGCCAGCGAGTCGATGTTCCTGAGCCGGGTGCTCGCCTTTGAGAGCGACAAGGTGGTCGGTTCGCCCTATGAGGCCTATCGTCAGCTGGACCGCGGCGACTACGCGTCGGCAATGGAACTGGCGCAGGGCAATGTGGACCTGATGCCACGCATCACCCGCCTGGTGGCTGCGTCCGACGGTGCTCCGGCCGAATGGGTGGAACAGGCCCTGGCCCTGCCGTTGCTGGAGGATATCGATTCGGATTCGGCATGGAGCATGTGGGCGTTGGCACTGCGGCAGGGCAGCAACGAGGCGATGTGGCGCAAGCAGGTGCTGGACAGCGATTCCAGTGAGGCGGCACGGGTAGTCGCGTTCGTCGATGCGGTGCGCGCCAATGCATCGGTGCAGCAGGCCGAGGCGGTGTTGGGCAACGTCAATGCCAACAACCGTGGCTATGCGTACAGCGTGGCCGCCGTGGTCCGGGGTCGGGCGTGCCCGCAGGTCTGGCGCGAAGGGGCCAAGCGGCTGCTGTTCGGTTCCGAACGCCCGCACCTGCTGTAAAGGGAAAGGACCTCCGGTGCGCGAGCAAGTCATCAACTTCAATGAAGCCCAGGCAAAGCGATTCTGTACCCGGTTGTGGTTTGAGCTGACCGTGGCAGGCCGAAGTCTCTGGTCTGACCCAGAGATCTCCGAGGCAACCCAGCTCAACGGCCTGAAATGGGTGAATGAGATCCAGCACCGCGTCTGGGGTGCCTATTCCTGCCCTGGCGAAGGGAAGTTGACCGCCCCGCTTGACCAGATTGTCGCAGCCTGCGAGCAGGTCCCCGAACTGGGCGCGGCGCTGCGAAATGCGCTGGACCGTGCGGCGAACGCTTCGGATGACGTCAATGATGCCCCGCATCCATAGATCGACCGTGTTCCGCCTGGGCATTGCAGGGGCCATCCTTCTGGCCGGCGTGGTTGCCTATCCGCTCGTCCGGGACAGCTGGCAGGACCTGCAGTCCCGACGTGCCCAGGAGCGCGAATTCGTCGCCGCGGATGAACTCGACCAGCAGGCCATCGTGAGGGCGCTGCTGATCCGGGAGCTTGCCCTCGTGGTGCCCTGCGCACCGTCAGTGGCCTGTCCTGCCCCGGTCATCCACTTCGACCGGAATGCTGCGACCTTTCGCCCGCTCAGCGGCACCGGGGAATGGACGGCGTACGAGGTGCGAGCTGCGATACCGATGGCGTCGCTCCTCGACACCGGGGATGCATCACTGCCGCCACCGCTGCGGGAACTGCTGCAGCGGCTGGTGCAGCGCCCAGCAATCAATGCAGACCCGGCATTGCCGGGCATCATCTACGTCAGCGACCCCGCACTCCTGCCGCCGCTGGGTACGCCCCACGCATGCGATGGGCCGCGGGGCCCGATGCTGGTGAGTATCGGCAGGGCGGCCGTGCAGGCCTCGCAGGGGGTGGCACTGGCGCTTGTCGAGCCGACCTACTGTGATCGGAGCGGGAACAGGTGGGTGGCGAGGCTGCAGCGAGATGGCAGGCAGTGGCAGGTTGTCGAGTAGTTCAGCCGTGACGTGGCCGCCGGGCGTGGCCCGGCGCTACCTTGGTTGGGCGTCCGGTGTAGAGCCGAGCCCATGCCCGGCTCTACTGCCATCACCGCCCGGCCAGTTCCTCGCGCACGATCTGCGCGCCGGCACTCAGCGCACGCAGCTTGCCGCGCGCCACCTCACGCGACAGCGGCGCCATGCCGCAGTTCGTGCACGGATAGAGCTTGTCGGCGTCGACGAACTGCAGCGCCTTGCGCAGGGTGCTGGCCACTTCTTCCGGCGTTTCCACCCTGCTGGAGGCCACGTCGATGGCACCCACCATCACCTTCTTGCCGCGCACCAGCTCGATCAGGTCGATCGGCACGTGCGAGTTGTGGCACTCCAGCGAGATCAGGTCGATGCTGGATTTCTGCAGCTTCGGGAAGGACTCCTCGTACTGGCGCCATTCCGAGCCCAGCGTCTGCTTCCAGTCGGTGTTCGCCTTGATGCCGTAGCCATAGCAGATGTGCACGGCGGTCTCGCACTTCAGCCCTTCGATCGCGCGCTCCAGGGTGGCCACGCCCCAGTCGTTCACTTCGTCGAAGAACACGTTGAAGGCAGGTTCGTCGAACTGGATGATGTCCACGCCGGCCGCTTCCAGTTCCTTCGCTTCCTCGTTGAGGATCTTCGCGAACTCCCAGGCCAGCTTCTCGCGGCTCTTGTAGTGCGCGTCATACAGGGTGTCGATCATGGTCATCGGGCCAGGCAGGGCCCACTTGATCGGCTGCGCGGTCTGCCGGCGCAGGAACTTCGCATCCTCGACGAACACCGACTTCGGGCGGCTGACTGCACCCACCACGGTCGGCACGCTGGCGTCGTAGCGGTTGCGGATGCGCACGGTCTCGCGCTTGTCGAAGTCGACGCCGTCGAGGTGTTCGATGAAGGTGGTGACGAAATGCTGCCGCGTCTGCTCGCCGTCGCTGACGATGTCGATGCCGGCATGCTGCTGTTCCTGCAGGGACAGGCGCAGCGCATCCTGCTTGCCTTCGGTCAGTGCCTCATCCTGCAGTTTCCAGGGCGACCAGAGCTTTTCGGGCTCGGCCAGCCAGGAGGGCTTGGGCAGGCTGCCGGCGGTGGAGGTGGGCAGTAGTTTCTTCATCGTGTTCGGGGTCTTTGTCCTGGGGGAGGGAGAAGCGAGGGATCAGCGGGCGGCCCACTGCTCGAGCACGGCGCCGTAGGGCTTGATGAAGTGCTCTTCGGTGAACCTGCCCTGCTTGACCGCCAGCTGGCTGCGCTCTTCGCGGTCGTAGACGATGCGGGTGGACGAGTAGTCCTGGTGCTTCAGGCTGGGCTGGTAGACCTTGCCGGCCACCGAATTGGCGTTGTAGATCTCCGGGCGGTAGATCTTCTGGAACGCTTCCATGGTGCTGATGGTGGCGATCAGTTCCAGGTTCGAGTAATCGCCCAGCAGGTCGCCCTGGAAGTAGAACGCCAGCGGCGCGACGCTGCCCGGCGGCATGAAGTAGCGCACCTGCAGGCCCATCTTGTCGAAGTACTGGTCGGTGGGCGAGAACTCGCCCTGGCGGTACTCCACGCCCAGGATGGGGTGATGGTTCTCGGTGCGGTGGTAGGTCTTGCTGCTGGACACGCTGATGCAGATGACCGGTGCCTTGCTGAAGTTGGCGCGGTAGGCATCCGACTCCAGGAAGTGCTTGAACAGCTTGCCATGCAGATCGCCGAAGCCTTCGGGGATGCCGAAGGTGGCCTTGCCTTCGTTGCTGGCCGGCAGCACGACGCTGAAATCGTAGTCGCGCACGTAGGAGGAGAAGTTGTTGCCGACGATGCCTTCTGTACGCGCGCCGGTGTGCGTGTCGACGATGGTCGGGCGCAGTACTTCGATCAGCGGGAAGGGATCGCTGCCGTCATCGCCATCGATGTGCATCTCCACCGAGATGATGTCCAGCTCGACCGCGTAGCGATCGGCGCTGGGGTTGTCCCAGTGCGCCAGATCGTTGAAGCGGTTGTTGATCATGCCGATCGTGTTGCGCAGGTTTTCCTGGCGCGAGGCGCCGCGCGCCAGGTTGGCGAAGTTGGTGGTGATGCGCGTGCCGTCGGCCGGCTGGTAATCCTCGTTGAACGGGATGCGCGTGATCTGGAAGGTGAAGTTGTCGGTGGTCATGGGCGGCGTTCCGGTTACTTAGAGGGCGTCGGCGGTTTCGGCAGGCACGGGCGCGGGACGGTGCGACAGCGCCAGCAGGGGCAGGGCCCGCTGCACGGCCAGGCGTGCGCGCTGCAGCAGGGCCTCGTCGTGCACGCGGCCATCGGCGAAATCCTTGTCGGTGGCGTAGACGCCCAGTGGCAGGGTGCGTGCCTGGAAGAAGCTGAAGAGCGGCCGCAGCTGGTGGTCGATCATCAGCGCGTGGCGCTCGCTGCCACCGGTGGCGGCCAGCAGGGTGGGGGTGTCGACCAGCGCGTCCTGGTGGATGAAATCGAAGAAGTGCTTGAACAGGCCGGTGTACGAACCGCGGTAGACCGGGGTGGCGACCACCAGCACGTCGGCCTGTTCGACCGTGGCCAGCGCCTGTTCGGCGGCGGCGGGCAGCTGCGAGCGCCACAGGGCACCGGCCAGCTGCGGGGCCAGCTCGCCGAGTTCGACCAGGTGCGGTTCGCTCGGTACGTGCTCGCCGATCAGGTCCAACAGGTGCTCGCACAGGGTGGCGGCCCGCGAGGGGCGCTGCAGGCCGCCGGAGACGGCGACGATACGGAGGGGGCGGTGGGGAGAAAGCATGACCCGATCCTAGTCAGGCCTTCCCATGACGTAAAATGGTTTTACTTCACACATCCATGAGTGGGATTCATCGACATGCTGGAACGAATCCACCTGAGCATCGTGCAGCAGGTCGAACTGCAGGGTTCGCTGACCGCTGCCGCCGGCGTGCTCAACCTGACCCAGTCGGCGCTGAGCCACAGCATGAAGAAGCTGGAACAGCAGCTGGGCACCGACGTCTGGCTGCGCGAGGGCCGCAGCCTGCGCCTGACCCAGGCCGGCCAGTACCTGCTGGCGGTGGCCAACCGGGTGCTGCCGCAGCTGGACCTGGCCGAAGAGCGGCTGGGCCAGTTCGCCCAGGGCGAGCGCGGCTCGCTGCGCATCGGCATGGAGTGCCACCCCTGCTACCAGTGGCTGCTGAAGATCGTCTCGCCCTACCTGGCCTCGTGGCCGGATGTGGACGTGGACGTGAAGCAGAAATTCCAGTTCGGCGGCATCGGCGCCCTGTTCGGTTACGAGATCGACCTGCTGGTGACGCCCGATCCGCTGCTGAAGCCGGGCCTGACGTTCGTGCCCGTGTTCGACTACGAGCAGGTGCTGGTGGTGGCCAAGAACCACCCGCTGGCCAAGGTGGAGTACGTGAAGCCGCGGCAGATGACCCAGGAAGTGCTGATCAGCTACCCGGTGCCGTTCGAGCGCCTGGACATCTACAACCAGTTCCTGCTGCCGGCCGGGGTGACCCCGCGCCGGCACAAGGCCATCGAAACCACCGACATCATGATGCAGATGGTGGCCAGCGGCCGCGGCGTGGCCGCCATGCCGCGCTGGCTGGTGGAGGAGTACGCGGCGCGGATGGACGTGGTGCCGGTGCGGCTGGGGGCCAAGGGCATTCCCAAGCAGATCTACCTGGGCGCGCGCGAGGCTGACACCGGCATCGACTACCTGCAGGCCTTCGTTGAACTGGCGCGGGGCAGCTCGATCGCCGGCGCGCCGCGCGGGGCCAAGTGATGCCTGCAGGAACCCTGCAGGGCACGCGCGCCTTCATCGATGCCGGTTCGCTGGAGGTGAGTGCGAAAGCCATGCCCGCGCTGCGCGCCGAGGCAGGCCGCATCGCCCCGGGAACCACGATCTCGATCCCCTACCTCGCCAGCGAAGACGACGAGGCGCGGCTGGCCGCGGCACGCACCGTGCGCGAACTGGGGTTGCAGCCGATGCCGCACCTGTCCGCGCGGCGCATCGGTTCGCAGGCGGCGCTGGAGCACTTCATCGCCCGCGCAGTGGGCGAGGCCGGCGTCGAGCAGTGCCTGCTGATCGCCGGTGACCTGGCCACGCCCGCGGGTCCGTTTGCAGACAGCGCGGCAATCATCGAAACCGGCCTGCTGGAACGCGCCGGCATCAAGGTCGTTGCCGTGGGCGGGCACCCCGAGGGCCATCCGGTGATGGACGCTGCCGGGCGCTGGCAGGCACTGGAACGCAAATGCCAGGCCATCGAAGCGCGCGGCATGGCGCCGAAGATCATCACCCAGTTCGCCTTCGATGCCGACCTCGTGCTGGCTTGGCTGGACGCGCTGCGTGCGCGCGGCATCGGCCATCCGGTGCTGGTGGGCGTGCCCGGGCCGGCCAGCGTCACCCGGCTGCTGCGTTATGCGGCGATGTGCGGCGTGGGAGCCAGCGCCTCGATGCTGGCACGGTACGGGATCTCGATCGGCCGGTTGCTGGGCACCGCCGGGCCGGATGTGTTCGTGGATCGGCTGGTGGCCGGGCTGACCGAAGCGCATGGCCAGGTCAGCCCGCACCTGTTCCCGTTCGGTGGCATTGCACCGTCATTGGACTGGATGGCGCAGTACCGCCGGCGTTCCGGGCCTGGCTGAGGCCTTGTCGAGAGTACGACTCCGCCGGTTCGGACGCTTTCCGGCCCGACCGCACGCACGCTGGGGCCTTCACCGTCAGGAGGGGGTTCGAGATGCCACACCGGCTTTCACATGCGTTGCGCTGTTCGGCGTGGCTGGCGTTCGGGCTGTTGTGCGCCGCGGTTGCGGCCTATGCCTTCAGTTTCCTGTACGGCCAGCCGCAGGCGGACAACCCACTCCATGCCAAGTTCGCAGCCTCGGGACTGGACGTACCGGCACACTTCTTTGGCGGCGGCCTGGCCCTGTTGCTGGCACCGCTGCAGATGAGCGCCCGGGTGCGGCGGCGGGTTCCGCGGCTGCACCGCCTCGCGGGAGGCCTGTACGCGGGCGCCGTTCTGCTGGCCGGGCTGGCCGGACTGTCGATGACCCTGCATGCACAGGGAGGAGCGCCCACCGGCATCGCCTTCGGTCTGCTGGCCGTGGCCTGGCTGCTGACCACCGGCCTCGGCATAGGCCACGCACTGGCAGGCAACCTGCACAGTCACCAGCGCTGGATGTGGCGCAGCATCGCGCTTACCGCGTCGGCGGTGACCTTGAGGCTGATCCTAGGCATCGGCCTGGGCGTGCTGCAGCTGCCTTTCCCCACCGTCTATCTGGCGGCTGCCTGGGGATGCTGGCTGTTCAACCTGGCCCTGTGCGAAGTGATGCTGCGCTGGCCGCGGCCGTCAGTGGCCCATGCGCTCGGGGCGGGATGATCCTGCGCCCTCTTCGGGTCGTGGTTGGCGGCGGAATGCGCTGGGTGTTGCGCCGATCTGGCGCTTGAACGCAGCGTTGAACGTGGACTTGGAGGTGAAGCCGCACGCGTAGGCGATGTCGAGGATGGTGCGCGTATCGGCGGCATCGGCCAGGTGCTGGGCCGCGGCTTCGATACGCAGGCGGTTGATGTACTCCCAGAAGTTCTCCTGGAATCGGCGGTTGATCACCGCCGACACCAGGTACTCCGGGTAACCCGCGCGCTTGGCCAGCTGGCCGATGGTAAGCGCGGGCTCGCGGTACACCTGTGGCCCGGCCATCAGCTGCGAAAGCCGTGTCTGCACATCGGCAAACCGCGGATCGTCCGTTTCCGCTGGTGCATCCGGTTCGGCTGCGTCGGGCTCGGCCGCCGGTTCGATCTGCACGGGGCCCTGCACGAGACTCAGGTAGCCCATCAGGAACACCCACGCTGCCACCGAGCCGTAGATCAGCGGGTAGTCGATCCACGGAATGCGTGCCAGCCACTGCACGGTGGCGATGAGCCAGATGACGATCTGCGAGACCGACATGGCATCAATCCAGTGCAGCGATCGCCGGTCCGTATCGGAATGCCGCTGCCGCAGGCGGTGCCGGTAGCGGCCCACCTGCACGAGACCCGCCACCACATAGGTCAGGCTGTAGGCGTACAGCGCGATGTTGAGCCGCCACCCCTCCAGCCCTGCTGTATCGGGCAACCACCGCGCGGGCCAGCCGTCGGCGGGCACCAGGCCGTGCAGGAAGATGCCGGCGTGCAGCGCCAGCACGAATGCGAAGCCAGACAGGTGCAGCGCATCGCGCCAGCGCGCTGACCGGGCTTCGGTAAGTACTTTTACATAGACGTAGAACAGGCTGCCGTACAGGAACGGGAACAGGCCGACCAGGCGCAGCGCCTTAGCGGTACCGTAGGTCGATGGGTTCCAGTAGACCGCCTTCACCGCCAGGTCGATGCCGATCAGTGCGATCCACGCGGCCAGCACACGGTTCGCCCCGGCATTGACCGGGCGACGCCACAGCGCCAGCGACAGCAGCACGGCCTGTGCGGCCCCAATCGCGAAGACGATGGTCCAGGGAGCCATGGAACGTAGGCGCTCGGCGTTGGAACGGAACGCGATCTTAGCAGGCCGTTCCAGCGCCCACGGTCAGCCCGGCCCGCGCATCACTTGCTGGCCGAGCGCGAACCCTTCTCGTCGCTGTGTTCGGCACGGCTCTGCGCGAATGCGGGGAAGGTCTTCTCCAGCGAATCCTTGTCCGGCAGCACGTAGAACACGCCGCCCTTCTGGAACGTGGACTGGACGACCTGCTCGTAGAAATTGGGGCTGACGTTGATGCAGCCGTGGGTGACGCGGTTGTCATCCGGGGTCGGCGTTGCCAGGCGTTCGGCGCGCTTTTCCTTCGGCGTGCCCGGCGGCAGCGGGTGCATCGAGACTGCCGAATCGTAGTCCACCCACAACACGCGGCCGGCGTCGTCGGACGGGCCGTAGCCACCAATGAAGCGGCCGGCGGGGGTCGTGCGGTCGTGGCCGGGAATCGCGCTCAGCGCGACCTTGGCAACGTTCGGTGCGGAATGATCGCCCTTGGCCGAACCAAACAGCGCCGGTGCCGCGCCACGCAGCTTGCCGTCACTGCCGAAGATCAGCACCTGTGCGGCGGCCTTGTCCATGATCGCGAACGGATAGCCTTCGCTGTCCTTGCTGGCGACCACCCAGCCTGCGAGTTCGATCACCGTCTCGGACACTTCCTGTCCTTCCGGCAGTTCATCGACGGCAGCGGTGGGTTGCGTAGCGGCATCCTTGGCGCCCTTGGCGCTGGCCACGCCGGTACCGGCCAGTGCCAGCGCGAGGGTCAGCGCGACGCAGGCGGTGCGGATTGCGGGGGATGAGTGCGTACGAATGGCACGGTTCCTCGAATGAATACGGTGACTCAAGGGAACCAGTGGCCGGGGGAGACCACTGGTTCCCGATTCAGCTTAGCCGCGCGGGGTACGGCGGGGGGCCGATTCGAGCTGCTGGACGCGACCTTCGATCTGGTCGAGACGCTGGTTGGCCTGCTGTGCGGACTGGTTGGCGGACTCGGCGCTCTGCGCCGCGCCCTGGACCTTCACGTCAAGCGCGTCGAGACGCGTGTTGACCTTCGCGAAGTCTTCTTTGTAGCTGGCGCACGCGCCGAGGCTGAGGGCAAGGATTGCCACGCCGAGGGGACGAGCGATCTTCAGGTGCTGCGTGGAAAGGGTCATTGCATTCCCTCCTTCGTCTGGGGAGTCTGGAATATAGCGGGCTTTTTGTTAGTTCCATGAATGCCTTTTCAGCTGCAGTTCGCGGACGTGCAGACACTGTGAAGAACGCGCAGTCATGTTCGATTTGCCGCGAATTCAGCTGTCTGAGCGGGGCCTGTGCTAGCCGCTGCCACCCCTGAATGAGCGCAGTGTTTGTTGTGCGACGTCAGTGCATCGCGCGGACGCATCGCGCCGTGCGCGTAGAAAAGCGATCGTGCATTTGTGGCTGGCGGAGGCCACTGATAGCCTGATCCACTGCGCAGCGTGTTGCGGCATCAACTCACGATGCGTCGTCCAAAGACGATGTCGGGTGCGGCGGGTCAGCGCTTCGAACGTATCGCCAGCACAGTGCCAGTGCGAGCAGGAACGTCATCGACAGTGAGCACGCAATCCAGGCCCATAGCTGCATGAACAGTGCCGGTCCGTGCAGGATGCGATCGTAGTAGGCGGCGTCGATCAGCATGAATCCATGGGGCAGGAACACGGTGATGATCGGCGTCGGCACCGGCGCTGACAGCAATGCGAATACCAAAGCAGGGAGCACGACAGCAGCGGCCGTGCGGATGCCCCTGCGCCGCAGAGCGCGAAGGACGAAGTAGAGCGCAAGCACAAACGGTGAAGCGAGTGCTGCCCAGAGCAGCAGCACACCGGCAACGGCGAGGATGTGCAGCATCATTGCTTCCAGTTGGCGTGATCGATCAGCGGGGCGGTGGCGGGGTGGGGCAGGAGACGGTGGCTTCAAGCCGGTAACCGTCGGGGAAATCCGCAGGCAGCGGCTGGCCTGCAAGATGGTCCTGCACGGGTTCGATGGCGCCCGTTTTTCCAGCACCGCCTTTCGTTTCGAAGTCATCGCTGACGATGATGACCGACTGGTCACCGGGGACCAGTTCAAGCATCGCCGCATCGTTCGCTACAGCGGCCAGGTAATAGTGGCCTACGCTCAGTTGTGGATTGCAGCAGCCGATCGAATAGGTGACGCCGGATGCCATCGGCATGCCACCCTTGAGCGTGCGGACCACAGTGATGCGGCCGCTCAAGGTGCTATGCCACGGTTCGCCGTCGGCGACCTCGAGCGACATGAGCCGGAATACGTAGACGTGGCTGGCGCGATCCAGGTTCTGCACGAACGTCGGTGTATCCGACGGCGGGCAGGCCAAGGCCACCATGGGTGATGCGGCCAGCGAAAGGAGAAGTGCCAATGTGGTCGTGGTGGTCGTCATTCGACCACGCTCAGCTTTACCTGGGCGCCTTCGGGCAGCCCATCGATCTGTTGCGCCATGCTGCCCGACGCGCCGATCAGTTCGGCCAGCGGCACCGTGGCGAGATTGCCGCCGCCGTACTCACCGCCCAGCGCGCCGGGAATCTTCAGGCAATACGCGTAGCCGGGCTGCAGCGGGCCGAGGCGTTCTTCCGCCTGCTGCACCAGTGCGGCCATGTACCAGTCCTGCAGGAAATCCTGATCGCGCGCGAGTGCGTCGAGTTCGGCGCGCGACTGGGCGATGACCGTGCAGTAGAGATCTTCCGGGCACAGCCGCCAGTAGCGGCCGCTGTGGTCCTCGATCATCAGGTTGCCGAACGGGTTGTCGCCGACGATCTGTGCCGGCGCGATGCCGGTCCAACCCCAGGCATCGGTGACGAGGGTGATCAGGTGCGTGGACATTGAGGCGCGCTCGCTGGTTCCAGTGGTCATTCTAGCGGTGCGCCGCCCCGCGAACGAAGGACGCCGGGCAGTGGCCGATGAACGTACGCGCCTGCCTAAGTCCTCAGCGGGAAGGCCTGCACGCCACGTTTGGTATCATGCGCGCCGATGGCCACCCGCCAGATGCCGATCGTGCGCCTGCGCGCGCTCCTTCCTCGAAAGAGGACGCATCTGCGGCCAGTCGCAGCGAAACCTTGCCCGGCCAAGCCCCTGCCAGCCGGGCCCCCGTACAGATCGAACAAGGAAAGCCGGCCGCATGCCTGCGGCCGTAAGACATGAATTCACCTGCAACTTCGCGTCCCGGGTTGATCCCGGTGCTGGCCCTCCTGCTGGTCGGCCTCAACCTGCGCCCCGTGCTGGCCGTGGTCAGCCTGCTCACCGATTCCATCCGTGCCAGCAATGGCATGAGCTTCGAACAGATCGGCTGGCTCACCAGCCTGCCGATGATGGCCATGGGCCTGATCGCCATGGCCGGCGGCCTGGTCTATCGCATGGGCTATCGGCGCGGCGTAGCCATCGGCCTGGCCCTCACGGCCGCCTCGGCGCTGGCCAAGCTGGCCTCGCATGAACCGCTGTGGCTGATGGGTTCCAGCGTTGCCGCCGGCCTGGGCATCGGCATCGTGCAGTCGCTCATTCCCGGCTACATCAAGACGCGCTTCCCGCACCGGGTCGACCTGCTGATGGGCCTGTACGTGAGCATGATCATGGGCGGCGCGGCGTTGGCGGCGGCCAGCGCGTCGGCCCTGCTGCACTGGCTGGACTGGCAGGGCACGATGGCGTTCTGGGCGGTGCTGGCCATCGCCGGCATCGCGCTGTGGCTGCCCTACAGCGGGCATGCCGATGCGCCGTCCACCGGCACCTCCGCCAAGGCAGCCACGCCCAACGCATTCCGGCCCTGGCAGCACGGGCGCACCTGGTTGCTGGTCGCGCTGTTCTGCGTGTCCAGCAGTTGCTACACGCTGTGCCTGGCCTGGATCGCGCCGTACATGATGGAAGCGGGCGTGCGCGCCAACGAGGCCGGTTTCATGCTGGCGGCGTTGAGCCTGTCCGAGGTGGCCGGTGGCTTCCTCGTCTCCTGGCTGGCGCCGCGCTTCCGTGACCGCCGCGTGCTGCTGGCGCTGTTCCTGGCCGCCACCGCACTGACCTACGTGCTGATCGGCGTGGCGCCGATGTATGCCCCGTGGCTGATGATGTGCCTGCTCGGCCTGTCGATCGGCGGCCTGTTCCCGATGACCCTGATCCTGGTGATGGACCACTGCAGCCAGCCGGCGAAGGCGGGCATCCTGGTGTCCTTCGTGCAGGGCGTGGGCTACCTGGTCGGCGGCATCCTGCCGTTCGTGGCCGGTTCGATCCGCGACACCGTGGGCGACCTCAGTGTCGCGTGGGTGGCGATGGCCTGCGTGACGGCGGCCGCACTGGTGCTGGCGGCACGGGCAACGCCGGCCAGCGCGGAGCGCTTTGACGCGCGCTGATCGTGCATGATGCAGCGGCGTGGCGTCTGGCCACGCGCTGCCAGGGAAGGTGAATCAATGGATGGGATGCCGGCGCGACAGATCCGCGCGCAGTACGACGACCGCGTTATCCGCGTGTACCAGGCCTACTCCGATGCCATCGCCGACAGTGCGCTGGAGCGGCAGACCTTTGTCGCGCCGCCGTTCAAGATGGAGCGGATGACGTGGATCAAGCCGTCCTTCCTCTGGATGATGTATCGCGCCGGATGGGGCGAAAAAGAGGAAAGCCAGAAGCGGATCCTGGCAATCGACATCCGTCGCGAAGGCTTCGAGTGGGCGCTGACCCATGGCTGCGACAGCCGTGCCGAGCCCGGGATGGATGCGGCGGCGTGGGAGCAGCTCAAGGCTCGTTCCCCGGTGCGCATCCAGTGGGATCCCGAGCGCGATCTGCTGCTGCGGCCGTTGCCCCACCGCGCGATCCAGATAGGTCTGGGCAGGGAAGCGGTGCGTGCCTATGTCGATCAATGGATTCAAGGCATCACCGATGTGACGGCGCAGGCACACGCCATTCATGCGCTGGTGAAGGCCGGAAGGATGGAGGACGCGCAGTCTGCGCTCCCTCGCGAGCGGGCCTATCCCTGGGGCTAGGCGCAACCGCTCAACCTTCGTAGAAGAATCGGCAGCGATATATGAGTGGTCGGCTGAACGTTGGCGGTGAGGTGCCATCGAAATGAAGTACGTCAAGGTCAAGTGGATCCACGATTTCCTCGATGAACCCATTGAGCTCTACAGCGAGCTTGATGATCAGCTGTGGGAAAAAAGAAAGATCGAGATCTATGCCGATGGGCGACGGGATTTCGCTTCGAAAGCCCAGAGTTCCGGCTCTGCGAAATTGTCGATCTGCCAATTGCCACCCTCCGCCGAAATATCACTGGATCCTCAGTTCATCGTGTTGCCTCTATCGGCTAAAAGTTTTGAGGAGCTGTGGAGTGCCGCTGTGGGGCGTGTAGCGAAGTAGCGCGTGCATGGCCGTGCTGACCGCCTCGGCGACAGCTTCTTTCTTGTATGCCGTACGTGCAGTTTCAGGAGTCGGACGGGGCAGGCGACATTGGAAGGAGGCCCTGCACAGTTCAGCAACGATGCTTACGCAATCGTTCGATAAGAACCGGATTCCTCATGAATATGGCTGTTTGATGCGATGTACCCGTAACCAATGCCGGTGAGAATTTTCCAATGAATCGTCTGCCCGATCTGCTACGAATGGTTTTGAGGGATTTCTGCTTTGTCGAGTGGTATGAGGTAAGTGAGCTGGCGGCCTTGGTAAAGACGGGGCAGGTGAAATTTGATGCTGATCTGCTGGAGCGGCAGTTGACCGAGGCAATTGAGATTCATGAATTTCCCTTGGGTGAAGTAAATGAACTTACGGGGGAGGAGTTCGAATCCAGCGATGATGCCCGGTCATGGATGAAAGAGGTTCGCACGCAGGTATTTGGCCTCTACTACAGGAAATAGTGTGAGCAAGAACTTCGGTTTCTTCAAAGGCTTCTCGGCCCAGCGCGATCTTGATGCAGCCATGAAGTTTTCTCTCAACTGCATCCTCATGGAGGATAGGATTGAACACCTCTCATGGCTCGCCACGGATGGACATCAGTTCGGTGGTGTCTCGGGAGCGCCAGGCTGGGAGGTTGAGAGGCGTGACTCCTCTTCGTCTGCCGACGCGGGCGGATACGAGTCATGGCCCGAGTGGGCCAGCTTCAGGGCATACGTTGATCCGAACTCCTACAGCCTCGCCCATCCGGAGTTCTATATGAGCGGGGAGGGCTTCTACGGCTTGCTTTGCACAGCGCTTGATTCCTATATCAAGTCTGACGGACTCGATGTCGCTGCCGCGAAAGCGCTTCTTGATGACGTGCATCTGAAGTCCGATAGCTGGTCTCTTGGTCGAAAGGCGCCTCGATAAGACCTACTACTGCGGCTGGCTGCTGTCTGGTGAGGAGGCCTGGGGCTACGACGCCACATCGCGCCATCTCCCGCCATCACCGCCACATCGATCAAGCGCCGACAGTACAAAATGATCAGGTGATCTTATCTATCAACGCGACACCAGCATCCATCATTCGCCTCTTTACCGTCAGATACACCTCATCATCTGATATCAAGAGAGCTCTTTGCTGATTGACGTTGTAAATTACGCTGCCAGACGAAGATTCACCCTGGCCAGAGCTCACTTGAAGCAGCACCCAGCCTTCAGAAGATCCATCCCAAAGATATCCATATTCATCAATCATCGGTCAATACCCCCAGCACTTGGGCCCAGATCTGACAACCATCCCACGTCCCACAGGGACTATTTGAGAGCTTCGCTGCGGCGAGCCCAACATCTTCAGGGTTTCCAATATATCCATATCAGCCTGGCTGGCAGCTCTGGTCCTGCGGGGATGGGGGCGATGGATGAGCATCCGATCTGCCTGAAGGGCACAGCAACGGATCCATTGTCACCTGAGAAGAGATCGTACTGTCCGCCACCACCATTGGGGCCAGGACCGTCCTTGTATGTGACAACACCGGTGTAAGTTGCCGGCATGTGAGTGACCATCGGGTCGAATAGATCGCAAGGTGCTGCGCGTGGCCTGACATGGCGGGTCAGCTGGCTCGGTCAATACGATCATGCTGTGCGAAAGCCGGTTCAAAGCCGAAGCCTTGAGTTCTTCGACGCTACGTTCGGGACCGCCAAAGAGCGTCAGGTTCCGAGGTTTGTCTCCGCGGCGAGGTGCGTCCAGCTATGGGTGCGCTGTTGCGAGCCACCATCAGAGTTCCCTGAACCGCAACTTCATTCATGTACTGGTCAGTTCAATATTCAGGGTCGATTTCACCAACAAACGGATAATTCACACCTGTCGACCGCCTCTTCTCTCCCTCTCTCCCGGGGAGGCGGCCGGCGAAACCAAAAATAATTAAAGGTGTGTCCCGATGAACAAGAATTCGCTGCTCGCCCTGGGTCTGCTGGCTGCCCTGCCGTTCGCTGCATCGGCTGCCGATGGCCTGTCGTACAACTACGTTGAAGGCGGTTACGTGAACACCGATGCCAAGGGCGGCGACGCCGATGGCTGGGGCGTCAAGGGCTCGGTTGCCGTGCACCCGAACTTCTCGGTCTTCGCTGATTACAGCAAGCAGGAAACCGACACCTTCAAGAACGACGTTGACCAGTGGCGCATCGGCGCCGGCTACAACTACGGCATCGCACCGAACACCGACCTGGTGGCTCGTGTTGCGTACCAGAAGTTCGACCTGGAGCATGGCCTGGACTTCAACGGCTACTCCACCGAAGTGGGCCTGCGCACCGCGTTCAACCCGTACCTGGAAGGCTACGCGCTGGCCGGCTACGAGGACTACAGCAAGAAGCACGGCGTCAACCCGGACGGCGAGTTCTACGGCCGCGTCGGCGCCACCGCCAAGTTCACCCCGAACTGGGGCCTGAGCGGCGAAGTGAAGCTGGCCAAGGCCGGCGACCGCGAGTGGTTCGTGGGCCCGCGCTTCACCTGGTAATAAGCAGTACTGCAGTAGAAAAGCGTTACCGGCGTGTGCTCTCTCTCTCTCCCGCACGCCACCCGAAGCCCGGCCTCGCGCCGGGCTTCTTTTTTGTGGATTACGGCTGAGCCTCCACCAGCCCCAGCCGCAGCAGGCTTTCGGCCGTCGCCACGATGGCATCCTCACGCGAACGCGGTGCCCAGCCCAGCAGGCGTTGCGCCTTTTCGCTGGTGGCATTCATCGTACGGCCCAGCAACGGCACCGAACCGCGCAGCGCCGGATCCTTCAGCGCACCCAGGCGCACCACCCAGTTGGGGATGACCCGCGTGCTGACCTTGTCGGCGGCCGCGCCCATGCGCTGCTTCAGGACCTGCGCCACTTCGCCCAGCCACAGGCTGTCACCGGCGATGGCGATGAAGCGCTCGCCGTTGGCGGCCGGGTCGGTCATCGCGCGCAGGTGCAGGTCGGCCACGTCGCGGACATCGACAAAGCCGCAGTTGATCTTCGGCGAACCCTTCTGCCCCTGCAGCAGGTTGCGCACCAGGCGGATGGAGTGTGAGTAGTCGCCGCCCAGCACCGGGCCCAGCACGGCGGTGGGATTGACCACCGACAGCTGCAGGCCGTTGCCCTCGCGGGCGATGAACTCCCACGCTGCGCGCTCGGACAGCGTCTTGGACTTCTGGTACAGCCACACATCACCGGACAGGTCGCTCCAGTCGGTTTCGTTGAACGGCCGGCCGATGTCGCCGTGGCCGGCACAGATCGCGCCGAACGCGGAAGTCAGCACCACCCGCTGCACGCCGGCATCGCGCGCGGCACGCAGCACGCGCAGGTTGCCGTCCACCGCCGGACGCACCCATTGCTCCTCGCTGGTCTGTTCGCCAGTGGGCGTGGGCGAGGCGCCATGCATCACATGGCTGCAGCCGGCAACGGCTTCGGCCCAGCCCTCGTCGCGGCCGAGGTCGGCCACCACGAAGCTGAGGCGATCACCCGGTTCGGCGCCGCCGACCTTCAACTGTTGGCGCACCTCCGCCTCGCGAGACAGCGAGCGCACGGTGGTGCGGACGTCGTAGCCCGCCGCCAGCAGGGCCAGGATGCAGTGCTGGGCGATGAAGCCGGTGCCACCGGTCACCAGGACGGTCGTTTTCATGGGAACTCTCCAGATTCGTGGGGGATGGGCAAGCCACCCCGACGGGGATCCGGCGGTGCAGGCGGCTATGTCTACAGCTGTATACATGCGTTGTCCGCCGTTGTCTACGACTGTATACTTAACGCATGAGCACACCTGCCACGCCGTCCCCCGGCAAACCCCGCCAACGTGACGCCGAAGCCACCCGCGAGGCGATCCTGGTCTCCGCCCGCCGGGCGTTCGCCCAGTCCGGCTATGACGGGGCCGGGGTACGTGAGATCGCGGCAGGGGCCGGGGTCACGGCGATGATGGTCAACCGCTACTTCGGCTCGAAGGAGCAGCTGTTCGCCGAGGTGGTGGAGAACACCATGACCCAGGGCAGCCTGATTGCCGGCGGCATCATGGACCAGCCGGAACCGGGCAAGGCGCTGGCGCGTGCGCTGGTGAAGATGACCCGCGCCGATGCGACGCCGATGGACGGTTTCCTGATCACCTTCCACTCGGCATCGAGCCCGTTGGCGGCGGAGATCGGCCGCGACAAGATCGCCGCGCATCACCTGAGGAGGGTGGCCGCCTCACTGCAGGGCACGCTGCCGGCCGAGCGCGCCGCGCTCATCCTGGCCATGATTTCCGGCTTCCAGGTGATGCGCCAGATGATCGCGCTGCCGGCCCTCGCCGATGCCGACGAGGACGAACTGGCCGAGCTGCTGGGCGCGGTGTTCGAGCGGCTGATCAGGTGGCCCGCAGCCGAGCCGAAGAATCAGTCCACCGCCGTGCCATAACTCTCGGCGAGGATGGCCTTGTACTCGGCCAGTGACGGCAGGCCCATCGCGCTGCGCCTCGCGTCCAGGCCGGGCATGTCTTCGGTGGGGCGCAGGCGCATCACACCATCCTCGCCCCGCACGAACTGGCTGCCGTAGCGCTGCGGCTTGCCCTGGGCCACCAGCACGCGGTCGGTGAGCAGGGCTACGTCGGCACGGTCGGCTTCACCCGTTCTGGCGGCGAGTTCGATCAACGGCAGCACCTCGGCCTGGAAGGCAGGATCCTGGTCGGCGTGCTGCACCAGCAGCCATGCGGCCTTGGCGCCATCACGACCGACCTTCGATCGCGTCGGCCAGCCCTTCGCAGCAATCACGGTCTTCAGCCATTGCGCATTGGCCTTGGCCACGGGTGCGGTGTCTTTGAATGCATCGGCGCCCCCGGCCGCGATCGCGGCGTGCTGCGCGGCCTGGTCACGGGCTTCGCGATCCAGCAGTTCCCTGCGCAAGGGTTCATCCATCAGCGCGGCACGCTGTTTCTGGGTCGCTTCCGCGCGCGCCAGCATCTGCGTCCATTCCGGTTCGGCACGCAGGGCATTCAGGCCGGGGCGATCCTTGTGCAGCAGATCATCGAGGGGAAGGCGGTCCTGGCCGAGCAGGGCGACGGCGTAGGCCATCGCCGCGGGATGGTCGCCGGCGGCGGCAGTGCACTCGACCAGCAGCAGCTCGCCGCCGTCGGGAAAGCTTGCCCCGTTGCGATACATCGCGCCGAGGGTATCGGCGCAGCCCTTGAAGTCGTCGTTGCCGTAGCGCTGCACTGCGTCGAAAAAGCTGCCGGTGTCGGCGGCGTAGGCGCCGTTGGCCGTGCCCAGCAGCAGCGCAAGCAGTGCCGGCGCCAAGCGGGCCATGCGGATGGATGCCATCGTGTCTTCCTCCATGAAGGGGCGCAGACCCTGTCAGCACAGGCATCCGGCCAGGTAAACCCAGTGTGCCAGCGTTGGCCGCCACGCGCATGCCTGCGCCACAATGCGCCATGGCCTTCGATCCCAGCGCGACCTCCCTTGCCGGTACTGGTGCGGCTTACCAGGAGCACCCTGCGCCGGCCGCGCTGCGCGGCGCTTTCGGCCAGCTGTGGCAGAGCCAGTTGGCTGCCGATGCCAGCGGCAGCATCACCGTGCTGCCCGATGGCTGCGTGGATATCCTGTGGCGGGACGGCGTGCTCTTCGCTGTCGGCCCCGACCGCGTGGCCGCGCACCCGCAGCTGGCGCCGGGGGCACAGGTACTGGGCGCGCGCTTCCAGCCGGGGCAGGCCCAGGCCGCGCTGGGTATTTCGCTGGCGGACATGCTGGGCCAGGCGATTCCGTTGGCCGAGCTGAAGGGCGGTTGGGCCGAAGATGTCGCCGATGCGGTGGGCGATGCACCGCCACACGGGCGTCTGCAGCGGTTGGCGACCCTGCTGCGGCCCCACATGGGGCTGCCGACCGATGACCTCGCGGCACGACGGGCGCAGGCCCTGTTCCGTGGTCTGGCCGAGGGCAGCAGCATCGACGCTCTCGCCGGGCACCTGGACCTGCACCCGCGATCGCTGCGCCGCCTCAGCCAGCAGCAGTTCGGCTACGGGGCGAAGACCCTGCAGCGCATCCTGCGCCTGCAACGCTTCCTGCGCGGCTGCCGCAGCGATGCGACGTTGGCCATGGCCGCGCGTGCTGCAGATGCCGGCTATGCCGACCAGGCCCACCTCGCGCGGGACGCGCGCGAACTGGCCGGGATGACGGCCACTGCCCTGTGGCTGCATTGGGCGCCCTGACTGTCCGTTTCGTTCAAGACCCTGCGCCGCTGCTGGTCGATGCTGCGCGCTCCCAACAGGAGCGCCACCATGAGCCACACCCCTGACCGCGACGCCGAGCGCCGCATCGACAACATCGAGTTCAACGTCGCCGACATCGCGCGCAGCAAACACTTCTACGCGCAGGTGTTCGGTTGGCGCTACACCGATTACGGCCCGGCCTACACCGAGTTCGACGATGGTCGCCTGAAGGGCGGCTTCGTGGCCGACGCGCCGGTGCGTGCACAGGGCGGCGCGCTGGTCATTCTCTACTGCGCCGATCTGGCCGCCGCCGAACAGCGCGTGCTGGCGGCCGGAGGTGACGTGGTACAGCCGGTGTTCGCTTTCCCGGGTGGCCGCAGATTCCACTTCCGCGATCTGGATGGCTACGAGCTGGCAGTATGGAGCGACATGGACTGAAGCCTGCAGTAGAGCCACGCCGCGCGTGGCTGCTTCCCCCATCCACGCATGGCGTGGCTCTACTGCAGTTGTGCTTCCAGCTCGGCCAGACGGTCCAGCCGCCGCTGCCGGCGGCGGCCAGCCCATGCGCCAGCCAGCGCCACCACCACGACGACCGCGCCGTTCAAGCCCAGGTTCAGCGCCCAGGTCTGAGGCGGTAGTGCACCGGGGGCGTCGGATCCCGCCTGCATCGCGGTGAGCGCCATCCACACCAACCCCGCCCAGACCGCCAGGGAAAGCCAGATGTTGACCCGCCAGATCTGCATCGAAATGCGCGCGCGTTGGCGCTCGAACGCCAGCAGTGCGGCCGGAGCCAGGCCGCGGCTGCGCCACTGTCGCCGCCGCTGCACGAAGATCCAGCCAGCCACGGCCAGCACGAACGCGATCAGGCCCCACAGCAGACCATGCGCGATCAGCTTGCGCGGATCGAGCAGGGCGCGGACGCAGTTGGCCACGGCCACCACGGTGATCAGCAGTTCAATGGCCGATCGCAGGCGGATCCAGCGGCTGCGACGCTCCGCCTCGCGCTGCAGTGCGGCCACATCCACTGCGGGTGGGGCGGGCTGCTGCTGCCACAGGGCCTGCAGGTCGCTCCACTCCGGGTTGTCGGTTGCCGGTTTCATCGGGTGCCTCCCATCCGCTCACGTAGTTGCCGGCGTGCGCGGCTCAGGCGCTGGGCAACGGTGTTCTCTTCAAGGGCCAGTGCCTGGCCGATCTCGCGCTGCGAAAAGCCCTCCAGGGCAAGAAGCACTACCTGGCGCAGGCCCAGTGGCAGCTGCTGTACCGCCCGCAGCAGGGTGTCCTGCTGCTGGGCGCGCGCGGCCTGCTGCTGAGGGTCCGCATCGGGATCGGGAAGGTGGTCGTCCAGCGCGCTGCCGCGATGGCGCTGCTCACTGGCCAGTGCATCCATCGCACGGTTGTGCGCCACCCGCGCGATGAAGGCGCGCAGCGTGCCTTCTTCGCCACGCCAGCGTGGCAGCGCCTGCCACAAGGCGATGCTGATCTCCTGCAGCAGATCGTCGCGACGCGCCGGCTCGCGCGCGTAGCCGCCGGCCATGCGTGCGAGCAGGGGCCAATGCGCCTGCAGCACCTCTGCGATGTCGATGGACTGCGTCCTGCCCACCCGCGCTCCTCAGCCGATGCCGTCCGCGAAGGCGTCGCGGTAGATCCAATAGGATACGTAGCCGAGAAGCAGCAGGGGCAGCAGCAGCCACGGCTGGTACGGCAGCGCCAGCAGCAGCACCGCATTGAGCAGCAGGTAGGCACCGAGCGGACGCCAGCCTTCGCGCAGCAGCCGCAGGTTGTCGCGCAGGGCAGCCCGTGCAGGGATGCCATCCAGCAGCGCACGCGGCAGTGTGGTCAGCAGCAGCATGCCCAGCGGCAGGCCGCTGGCCAGCACCAGGGCGATCTGCAGGCGAGTGACCGTGGTGGCCAGCACCGCGCTGTCACCCAGAGCGAAGGCACCCGCGGCCGCAGGCCCGGCCAGCACGCCGGCCATCGCCACCTGGCCGGCGAAGACCACTGCCGAGAGCAGCGCCAGTACCGCGACCGTCGCGGGACGTGCACGCAGCCGGCGGCCAGCCTGCAGCGGCGCGAAGCGCCCACCGCGGACGAACTGATCCAGCATCAGCAGGGCCCACATCGATACCAGTGGCACCACCAGCTTGGACACCACGACGCCGGCGACCGGCACGCCCAGCTGCAGCACGAGTTCCACCAGCATCGGCAGCAGCGCCAGCAGGAACAGCCGCAGCGTTGCGCGCCGCAGCATGCCCGCGCTGCGCGCAAGCCAGTGCAGGAGGCGACCGGTGGGCCAGCGGCGGCTTGCTTGAGTGGTGGTGGCAGCGATGTCCGGGGCGTGCATGCGGGCTCCAAGCGGCGTGTAGTGATGATTGAAGACGCCGCCGGCGGAAAAAACCTGACATCGATCTGCATCACGCCCCCCTGTGCGGCCGGCCCGAACTGAGAACCGCACACCACGCCAACGCTCCAGTAGAGCCACGCCATGCGTGGATGCTCTCCTCAGCCACGCCTGGCGTGGCTCTACTACTGCTCCACCATCGGCAGGAGGGTTCCGCTAGAATCGCCCGCACTTCGCCCCGCGCGACGCGCCCGCCCCACGCCAGCAGGATGTACCGTGAACTCCCAGCCCGCACCGATCACCGCCCTCAACCACACGCTCGACAACGAGCCGCAGCAGATCACCGCGCCGTTGACCCACTCGGCCGCGTTCCTGGTGCTGAAGGTGAAGGACGATGCCGATTCCATCGCCAAGGTGCGCGAGGTGCTGGGCAGCAGCGATGACCTGATCAAGAACACCGCCATCCGCGATATCGAGCGCACCTTCACCTGCAACGTGGCCATCGGCCACCGCGTGTGGGAAGCGGTGGTGGGCAGCACGCCGCCGCGCGAGCTGAAGCCGTTCCGCGAGATCAAGGGTGCGACCCACACCGCCGTGTCCACCCCGGGTGACCTGCTGTACCACGTGCGCGCGCGCACCATGGACCTGATCGTCGCCTTCGAGCGCAATCTGCTGATGGCCTTCGGCGACGCCGTGGAGACCGTGGACGAGGTGGCCGGCTTCCGCTACTTCGATGGCCGTGACCTGCTGGACTTCGTCGATGGCACGGCCAACCCGGAAGGGCTGTCGCTGCCGGAAGCCACGATCGTCGGCGATGAAGACCCCGACCATGCCGGCGGCAGCTACGTGGTGGTGCAGAAGTACCTGCACAACCTGGACGCCTGGCGCGCGCAGAAGACCGAGGCGCAGGAAGCGATCATCGGCCGCACCAAGCACGATAACATCGAGCTGGACGACGCACCGGCCGACGCGCAGAAGTCGCACAAGACGCTGTGCACCATCGAGGATGCCGACGGCGAGCACGAGATCCTGCGTGACAACATGCCCTTCGCCAACCCCGGCCGCGGCGAGTACGGCACTTACTTCATCGGCTACACGCGCCGCCTGTGGGTGATCGAGCAGATGCTCGAGCGCATGTTCATCGGCAACCCCGCGCCGCTGCACGACCGCATCCTGGATTTCTCGACCGCCACCACCGGCGTCACCTTCTTCGCGCCCTCGCGCAGGGTGCTGGCCGACCTGGGCGAGTAAGGCATCACCGCCGCCATCGCTCTGTCATCTGCTGCGCCGACCATGATCGGCTGGATGACAAGGAAGGGCAGGCATGGCTTCTGAAGGCAAACGAGCGGGGGCGCGGCGCTGGTGGCGGCCGCTGGCCTCACTGCTGGGGCTGCTGGCACTGGGCAGTGGCCCGGTGGCCGCGCAGGAAGCGCCGGCACATTGGATGGCCTATGCGGCCTCGGTCGGCGGGCAGCTGCAGCAGCGCCTGCA
>DOKO01000298.1 GCA_003510825.1 Stenotrophomonas sp. | reverse complement strand
CCCCCCGGTAGATCCACGCCATGCGTGGATGCGGCCCATCCCCGGTAGATCCACGCCATGCGTGGATGCGGCCCCCCGGTAGATCCACGCCATGCGTGGATGCGGCCCCCCGGTAGATCCACGCCAAGCGTGGATGGACCCATCCGTGCGGACCAACGGTCCGCACCCACCGATGGCGATGCCCGGTAGATCCACGCCGTGCGTGGATGAAGGGCCCGCAGCAGGCTCCGGCCCCGCACGCAGGTACAATGTGCCATGACTGACTTTTCGACCCTGCCGCTGAGCCCGGCCCTGCAGCCCGGCCTGGACGCCCTCGGCTACACCACCCTTACGCCGATCCAGGCGCAGAGCCTGCCGGCGATCCTCGATCGCCGCGATGTGATCGCACAGGCGCCGACCGGCAGCGGCAAGACCGCCGCCTTCGGCCTGGGCCTGCTGCAGGCCATCGATCCCAGCCTGATCCGCGTGCAGGCGCTGGTGCTGTGCCCGACCCGCGAGCTGGCCGACCAGGTCGCCAAGCAGATCCGCAAGCTGGCTACCGGCATCCCCAACCTGAAGCTGCTGCTGCTGGTCGGTGGCGTGCCGCTGGGCCCGCAGCTGGCCTCGCTGGAAGGCCACGATCCGCACGTGGTGGTCGGCACCCCCGGCCGCGTGCAGGAACTGGCCCGCAAGCGCGCGCTGAACCTGGGCGCGGTGCGCACCCTGGTGCTGGACGAAGCCGACCGCATGCTGGACATGGGCTTTGAGGAGCCGATCCGTGAGATTGCCGGCCGCACCCACAAGGACCGGCAGAGCCTGCTGTTCTCGGCCACCTTCCCCGACAGCATCCGCGAGATCGCCCGCGACCTGCTGCGCGATGCGCTGGAAGTGACCGTGGAAGGCGCCGACCAGGCCCCGGCCATCCGCCACCTGTTCTGCGAAGTGGAACCGGCGCACCGGCAGAAGGCGCTGGCCGGCCTGCTGCTGAAGTACACGCCCGAATCGGCGGTGGTGTTCTGCAACACCCGCAAGGACGTGGACGAGGTCGCCAACTCGCTGCAGCAGTTCGGCTTCTCGGCGCTGGCCCTGCATGGCGACATGGAGCAGCGTGACCGCGAGGAAGTGCTGCTCCGCCTGGCCAACCGCAGCTGCAACGTGCTGGTGGCCAGCGACGTGGCCGCACGCGGGCTGGACGTGGAAGAGCTGGCCGCGGTGATCAACTACGAGCTGCCCACCGACGTGGAGAGCTACCAACACCGCGTGGGCCGTACCGGCCGCGCCGGTGCCAGCGGCCTGGCGATCAGCCTGGTGGCCGATCGCGAGAAGACCCGCGCCGAGGCCGTCGAAGCCCATCTGGGCCAGCCGCTGGACTGGCAGAAGACGCCGCTGGCGACCTCGCGCCCGGCCGAGCTGCCGCAGGCGGCCATGCGCACCCTGCGCATCGATGGTGGCAAGACCGACAAGCTGCGCCCGGGCGACATCCTCGGCGCGCTGACCGGCGATGCCGGCCTGTCGGGCAAGCACATCGGCAAGATCGCGATCTTCCCGACCCGCTCCTACGTGGCCATCGCCCGTGAGCAGGTCAACAAGGCGGTCGCGAAGCTGGAAGCCGGCAAGATCAAGGGCCGTCGCTTCCGCGTGCGGATGATGTAACGAAGGTATCCGCCGGGCATGGCCCGGCGCTACCTCAGTGCTCGTGCGCTTCCGGGGCGGCGGCGCCGCCTTCGAGCTGGTCGAGGAAGTCGACCGCGCGGCGCAGGTGCGGGATCACGATCGAGCCGCCGACCACCAGGCCGACCGAGAAGGTCTCGAAGAACTCTTCACGGGTCACCCCGGCTTCCTTGCACTGGGCCACGTGGTAGCTGATGCAGTCGTCACAGCGCAGCACCATCGAGGCCACCAGGCCCAGCAGCTCCTTGGTCTTCACGTCCAGCGCGCCGGCCTGGTAGGTCTGCGTGTCCAGCGCGAAGAAGCGCCGCACCACCTGGTTCGGCTCGCCCAGGATGCGTTCGTTCATGCGCTTGCGGAACGCGGTGAATTCGGCGATGCGGTCCTTGCTGCCGTCGTCGGCCGCGCTCATGCCTGGCCCTGCCCGGCCAGCAGCGGCTCGAGCTTGCCTTCGCGATGCAGGGCCATCATGTCGTCGTAGCCGCCGACATGGACGTCACCGACGAAGATCTGCGGCACGCTGGTGCGGCGGGTCAGGGACATCATCTTCTCGCGCTCGACCGGGTCCAGGTCGATGCGGACCTCGGTCCACTGCTGGCCCTTGCTCTTGAGGAAGTTCTTGGCCGCCACGCAGTACGGGCAGACGGCGGTGGAATAGATGGTGATGGCGGGCGAGGCGCCAGCGGGCTGGTCTGTCACGGGAAACTCCACGATGGATCGACGGTCCATATATGGTACCGGTGTGCTGGAATTTCCACGCCACGACCGCAACACTGTGGATTAACGAATGGTTGCCCCCTGCCCTGCCACGCTTGGCGCGCCCCGCCCGAGGACCTCCCGCTTGCGAGCCCTGCTGCTGACTACCGCCGTCACCCTGGCCCTGGCCATGCCGCTGGCCCAGGCCCAGGAGAAGCTGCCGGACATCGGGTCGTCGGCCGGCGAACTGCTGACCCCGGCACGGCAGGCCGAGTACGGCGCCATGATGCTGCGCGAGCTGCGCAACTACGGGTACCTGCTGGACGATCCGCTGGTCAACGACTGGCTGCAGACCATGGGCACCCGGCTGGGCTCCAACAGCGACCAGCCGCGCCAGTCCTACACGTTCTTCGTGATGAAGGACCGCCAGATCAACGCCTTCGCCACCCTTGGCGGCTACATCGGGGTCAACGCCGGCCTGGTGCTGACGGCCGAGCGCGAGGACGAGGTGGCGGCGGTGCTGTCCCATGAAATCGCCCACGTCACCCAGCAGCACGTGCTGCGCGGGGTCGAGCGGGCCCAGCGCGACCAGATCCCGATCCTGCTGGGCATGCTGGCGGCAGTGGTGGCCGCCCAGGCCAGCAACAGCTCCTCCTCCGGCAACGCGACCATGGCCGCGATCAGCTCGGGCATGGGCCTGATGCAGCAGCGGCAGATCAACTACACCCGTTCCAACGAATCCGAGGCCGACCGCCTGGGCATCCGCACTCTGTCGCGCAGCGGCTACGACGTGGACGCCATGGCCGGCTTCTTCGAGCGGATGTCGGCCGCCATGCGCGGCAACGACGGCGGTTACCAGGCCCCGGACTTCCTGCAGACCCACCCGGTCAATACCACCCGCATCAGCGAGGCCAAGGCCCGCGCCCAGCAGATGAAGAAGGACACGGTGCTGCTGACCACCAGCACCCCCAGCGGCGAGCGCAAGGAGCGGGTCAACCCGGCCGACCCCAGCCTGGGCGAGCCGCTGCTGCGCGGCGCCAACCCGCTGCTTCCCAGCAGCGTGCTGCGCCTGCCGATCGGCCAGCTCAGCCGCGGCGCCAGCGGTGACTTCGACTGGGCCCGCGAGCGCCTGCGGGTGCTCAGCGCCGACACC